>JBOHXO010000125.1:0-2521 GCA_050737475.1 Chthoniobacterales bacterium | reverse complement strand
GAAGAGACCCATCACCACGTTCGATCCAAAACCTCCCTCCATTCACCCATGGAGGGACGCTGTGCTTGCGGGGCTGGCGGTCACTGCGGCCATCAGCCTCGGCGCCTATGTCGTCTATGAGCGGGCCTGGAACGAAAAAGTCAATGACGTGCGCCACCACGTCATCGAACTCGCGCGCCGCCTCAGCCACACGGCGACCGGCCCGCACGAGGCTGCAAAGCGCCTGCCCGGGAATGAACGCGCCGAGGCGATCATGTCGCTGAGCGCACCGCTTTCCTACGTGCGCGACAACAGCGACGAGGTCCGCCGCATCTACACCTTCGCCCTCGAGGACAGCGAAAAACTCACTCTCCTCGATACCGGCGCCCTGGGCGAAAAACCCACGATGCGCCCGCTGCCGCCCGGTGCCAGGAAGGCCCTCGAGCGATACAAACGCGACGGCCCCGAGGGACTCGACATCCCATGGACGATCAACGACGGCATCGAGGCGACCGCGTTTTCGATGCTCGCCGGAAATGGCGGGCGCCCCTCGGGCATGATCGGCGTCGAGGCGGATGCCAGCCGCCTTGCCGTGAAGCTCTCCACCGTCCGCCAGGCCTTGTGGTTCACATGCCTGCTCGGGCTCGGCGTCGGCACGATATCGGGAATTCTCGTCTGGCGGATGCGATCCAGGGCGGCGGTCGCGCTCGCACAGATCGAGGAAAACCACCGCATGGAGGAGGCGATCATCACGTCCCTCGGCGAGGTCATCTATACCTACGATACCAGCACGAATCTTTACCGCTGGCGTGGCAATGTGAGCGGGCTGCTTGGCTTCGAGCCGATCCCCGAGGGCGAGCGCAAAAGCGCATGGCTCGCGCGGCTGCACGACGACGACCTCAATCGCTATGTCGCCGCGCAGGAGGAAGCCATCCGCGACTCCCGCCCGATGCAAATCGAGTATCGCGTGCGCCGCTCGGACGGCTCGGTGCTGTGGGTGCTCGATCGCAGCCACCCCTTGCAATTGCGCGACGGGCACGTGCATCTCGTCGGCTCGCTCATTGATCTCACGTCGCGGCGTGAGGCCGAGGAAACACTGCGACTGTTTTTCGACGAGACCGCGACGGCGCACGTGGTCTTCGAGGGCGACCGCATCCTCGATGCAAACCCGGCCGCCGTGGAGCTCTTCACCGCCGCGAACAAGGAAACACTGCTCGCCCAGCCGGTCTGGAAGCTCTGGCCGCGACGGCAGCCGACGCACGCGCATTCCGCCGAGGCGTGGGCGACGCAGGTGCACAACACGATGAGCACCAGCGTGAGCCATTTCGAATGGCAGTTCATGCGGCTCGACGGCGCGTTGCTCGATTGCGACGTCTTCCTGCGCCAGGCCACGCTGCGCAACCGCGCCGTGCTGCTCATGGCGTGCTACGACATCTCGCCTGCGAAACTCGCGCAGGCGCAGCTCATCGTGAGCGAGCAGCGATTCCGTGACGTGAGCGAGGCGGCGGGCGAGTTCATCTGGGAGGTTAACGCGGAAGGCAGCTATACTTTCGCATCGCCCCGCGTCACCGAGGTGCTCGGCATCCAGCCCGACGAATTGATCGGCCGGTCGCCGTTCGAATTCGTGCCGGAGGAGGACCGCGAATCGGTGCGCCAGGAATCCATGGAAATTCACGCCGCGGGCCTCGCGTTCCGGAACTTCGAGCACCGGCTGAAACGTGCGGACGGAAGCGTGCGCTGGATCAGCGTCAGCGGCGTGCCCATCCACGATTCCGACGGCAACGCGGTCGGCTACCGCGGCGCCTCGCTCGACATCACCAAGCACCGCGACTACGAGCGCGAACTCGTGCTGCAAAAGGAGGCCGCGGAAGCCGCCGACCGCGCGAAGAGCAATTTCCTCGCGATGATGAGCCACGAGATTCGCACGCCGCTCAACAGCGTGCTCGGATTCGCCGACCTCGTGCTCGACACCACGCTCACGCAGGGCCAGCGCGATTATTTGCAGACCATCCGGAGCAGCGGCGACGCGTTGCTCGTGCTGCTCAACGACATTCTCGATTTCTCGAAAATTGAATCCGGCCGCATGGAAATCGAAATCCGGCCCGCGGACCTGCCGCGCTGCATCGCCGAGGTCGTCGAGCTTTACCAGCTCAACGCCGCGGCGAAAAACCTCACCATCACCACGGAGGCCGCGCCAGACGTTCCGAGCCACGTGCTCACCGACTCCGCACGCCTGCGCCAGATCCTCGTGAACCTCATCGGCAATGCCGTGAAATTCACGCCCGCAGGCAGCATTCACATCACGACAAGCTTGTGGCTCGGCGACGACGGCCAGGGGCCCCCGCGCATCCGGATCGAGGTCGCCGACACGGGCATCGGCATTCTGCCGGAACAACGCGATCGGTTGTTCAAGCCGTTCACGCAGGCCGACTCCTCGACCACCCGCCGCTTCGGCGGCACGGGCCTCGGCCTCGCGATCAGCCGGCGCCTCGCGGCGCTGTTGAATGGCGACCTCGGCCTGCTCGACCGACCGGAACCCGGC
>JBOHXO010000124.1:0-4839 GCA_050737475.1 Chthoniobacterales bacterium | reverse complement strand
GGATAATCCGCAGGGTTCCGTGGATTGGGCCGAGGGCTCGACGTTCACTTATTGGATCAAGGCCGTGGATAATAATAATGTGACGGGTCCCGGAATCAGTTATACTGAGCCCCGCCAATGGTCGGTCGTTTCCCTTCAAACAAAACGCGAGGAACTGGCCGAGCAAATGCGCAAACAGGCCAAGCTTGTTGAAGACCTTTCCAATACTCAAAAAACTCTCAAGGACCAACTTGGTGAATTGATCAAACAGGGGGATAAAAAATGAGCGCGAAATTGAAATGGATACCCGCCTCGGCTGCGATCGCCACCGCAGCTGCCGCCGTCCTGGCCGCCACCCCCATCGCCTTCGCGGACGACGTGGATCAGCAAAGCGAAGCCTACCAGGCGAGCATGACGCAAAGCGACGTGAAGCGCGACGCGGCGGCCATCCAGGCCCAATTGATCGAGCTCCGCGACCAGATGCGCCAGCTCATGCCCGACAACGTGGCGCTCGTGGACCAGGCCATCGGGAAGATGCAGAACCTCTCGAAGGATCAGATGGATACCGCGATCTCCGCCCTGCAGGACGCCAGCCGCAGCAAGGACGCAAAGGAGCAGCTCACCAAGATGGCGACCGCGTTCAAGGAGCAGGCAACCGTCAGCACCGCGCTGCGAAAACTTTCCGTGGATCTCCAGGCCCGCGAGACCATGGCCAGCCTTGTCTCCGAGATCAGCTCGCTCATCCGCCGCGAAGTCGGCGCGAGTCAGGAAATCCGCCGCCTCGGCGCCATTCAGCAAATGCCGAAGGACCTCCACGGCAACCACGAGGAGCGCTGGCAGATTTCCAACGAAGACCAGAAAGGCGTCACCGCCGACCTCAAGCTCCTCACGCGCAAGATTGATACGCTCGCCGCGGACATGAAGGACGAGCCGGAGAACGGCATCGCGCAGGCCGGCACCGTCGCCGTCACCGAAAAACTCGCCGAGACCGGCGACCAGGCCGAGAGCGCCACTACGAATGGCCCCTTCAACGATGCCGTCACCGCGCAGGCGCAGGTCATCAAGACGCTCGTCGCCATGCAGCAGGCTCTCGCCAATGGCAAGGACCCGCTCGACCGGCTCCGCGCGCTCGCCGAGCGCCTGCACCGCGCTTCCAACGACCAGAAATCCGTCGTGGATGCCGTGATGCTCATCGGCGACCGGCAGGATCTCGAACGCGACTTCAAGACGATGCAATCGAACCTCGGCGACGAGACGGTCGCCATCCGCTACGAACTCGAGCCGCTCAACAATCAGGCCGCCGGCCAGCTCATGCCCGCGGAGAATGCCATTGATAAGACGCTCAAGAATTTCAACCGCATGTGGGAAGAGCACATGGACGCGCGCATCAACACCCAGGAGTCGTTGAAAAATATCAATCTCACGCTCGCCATGATCGAGCAAATGGTCGCGCAGGCCGAGGCCAGCGCACCGCAGACGCCCGCACAGCTTCTCGCCGCGCTGGATCAATTGCAGCGCGAAGTCGCGCAGGCCGCCATGCAGCAGGCCGCGGTCGCCAAGCAGCCGCAGGTGCAGCCCCAGCAGCAGGCGGCGATGGAAGCCCGCGTCGAAAGTCTCCAGCAGCGTGCGCTGCCAGTTTCCCCGGAAGCCGCCGGCCTCCTCGGCGAGGCCGCGAACCAGCTTCCCACGGCCACCGCGGCCGCACAGACGTCCGCCGCCCAAAGTCTCGCCGCCGCTGCGCAGGCGCTCGCCCAGCAGCGACAGGAGGTCGCCGCGCTCGCCGCCGCGCAGGCCCAGCTCGCCGCCGCCGATCAGGCCCTCGAGAATGCCGATCTCGCCGCCGCGCAGCAGGACTCCGCAAATGCCGCCCAGGCCGCGGAGGCCGCCGCAGCGACGGAGGCCGCGGAAGCTGCGGCTGATGCCGCCGCGCAAGCCGGCCAGGGAAATGCGGAAGCCGCTGCCGCTTCGGTTGCCGCCGCGCAGGCCGCTCTCGGGCAGGCCATGGCGCAGACGCCGGGAATGGGTGGAATGGCGCAGGCCGGCACGCAGGTTTCGGAAATGATGGAAAACCAGGGCCCCAGCAACCCGGATAGCAAGGGCAACGGTGGCGGCGGAAAGGCCGGAGACAATCTCGCCGGCGCCGGCGCCGACACCGGTCCGGTGCAGGTTCTCGACGGTCTGCAGGCCAAGGATCGCGACGCCATTGCCCAGCTCCAGAGCGAAAAACCGCCCCGCGAATTCGTTCCCGAGGTCCAGCAATACTATAAAAATATTGCGGATGGCGCCGGGCTGTAAGCGATGATTCCCGTGCGTTGCAAGTTCGTCATTGCGCTGGCCGTCGCGCTCTCGCTGTCTGCCGCAGCCGCAGTGCGTGCGGATGATGGCGACAAGGATTCCATGTTCGGCTCGTCGAAGCGCACCGCGGGCGCGTTGATCGGCATTCTCTACGACTTCAAGCAGAATCAAAAGCGGCAGAAGATCGACATGGACAAGGACACGTTCGAGCATTCCGTCGCGCAATTCGTGGACAGCGGGTGGGACGAGGGCCTCATCAACAAATACTATCGCGTGCCGCGCGCGCTCTACACCACGCAGCTGCAGATTCCCACAATCAGCGCCGATGTCGCGCCGCGTGCGTTCGGCGTGGAGAAAACCGTCGCCCCGCAAAAATGGCTGGTGCATTACAAGGGCCAGGTCGCCGCGCCCGAGGACGGCACGTATCGTTTCTGCGGCAACTCCGACGATTTCGTCGTCGTCGCGGTGAATGGAAAAACATGCCTCGTCGCGGAGATGCCGGGCACGCCGATGGGCGTGAAGTGGTTTGCGAAGGAGCCGCCTCCGCCGGGGGATTTTCAGGCGGCGGGCGACTGGATCAATTTCCGTGCGGGCGAGCCCGTGGATCTCGACATTGTCACCGGCGAGTCCCCGGGCGGTCAGTATCGCTGCAGGCTTTCGATCCAGAAAAAGGGCGGTCCCGCCGTTCCGTTCCAATTGACTGTCAGCAAGGAAACGCCAGCCGGCGTGCGGCCATGGAGAGGCATCCCGTAGCGCATTGCTGCGGCCCATTCGAGCTGTAAGGAACTCCACATGGCGAAAGTCATTCTTCAGAACGTCACCAAGGTTTACAAAGGCGATAGAAACAACGACTTCGTCGCGGTGAAGGACTTCAACCTCGAGATCGAGGACCGCGAGTTCATGGTGTTCGTCGGCTCCTCGGGCTGCGGAAAATCAACCACGCTGCGCATGATTGCGGGCCTCGAGGAAATCACCGCGGGTGACATCTACATCGGCGATCGTCTCGTGAATCAGGTCGCGCCGAAGGATCGCGACATCGCGATGGTTTTCCAGAATTACGCGCTCTATCCGCACATGTCGGTTTACGACAACATGGCGTTCGGGTTGAAGCTGAGGAAATTTTCCAGACAGGAAATCAAGAAGCGCGTGAGTGACGCGGCTGCGATTCTCGGGCTCAGCGAAATGCTCGACCGCAAGCCGAAGGCACTCTCCGGCGGCCAGCGCCAGCGCGTGGCGGTGGGACGCGCCATCGTGCGCCAGCCGAAGGTTTTTCTTTTCGACGAACCGCTCTCGAACCTCGACGCGAAGATGCGCGTGCAAATGCGCACCGAACTCACGCACCTCCACCAGCGCCTCGACGCGACGATGATTTACGTGACGCACGACCAGGTCGAGGCCATGACGATGGGCACGCGCATCGTGGTGATGAGCCAGGGCGAGATCCAGCAGGTGGACGCGCCGCTCAAACTTTACGGTGAGCCGAAAAATCTTTTTGTCGCGGGATTCCTCGGCAGCCCGCCGATGAATTTCCTGCACGGCACGCTGCGTGCGGCCGGCGGCGGCGGACTGGTGTTCAAGGAGGACAACCAGGGCACCGTCGAGCTGAATCTTCCTCCACGTCCCGCGGCTGCGGCATTTGCCGAAAGAAAAGTGATCCTGGGCGTGCGTCCCGAGGATTGCACCGTGCTTCCGGTGGGGCAGACGGCGGACGGACAGACGGGCCGCGCCATCGTGGATCTCATCGAGCCGATGGGCGCCGAGACCTATTTCCATTTGCAGACCGGCGCGCACATGATTGTGAGCCGCAATTCCGGCATAACCGAGCCGGCCAGCGTCGGCCACCGCGTGCAATTCCGCCTCGATGCGCAGCGCGTGCACCTCTTCGATCCCGCCTCGACCAACCGCATCGTCTGATTTCGTTTTTTATGAAACACATTCTCCACAGCATTCTCGTCGCCGCGCTCGCGCTTTCCGTCGCGCAGGCCGCGCCGATTCGCATCGTCAAGTGCGACGAAAATGTCCCCAGCAAAAAACGCGGCATCTGCATGAACAACATGTCCGCCGCGGATTTCCGCGCGCTCGCTCCGGGAGTGACGTGGTTCTACAACTGGCACTTCAAGAGCGACAGCCTCCCGCCGGCCGGCGTGAAAATGACCTTCATCCCGATGGTCTGGGGAAACCGCGCCGACGCGCTCGCCGCATTGCCCGCCATCCTCGCGGGTGCGAATCCGAAGCCGCCGGTCGTGTTTGCCATCAACGAGCCGAATCTCAAGGGCCAGGCGTTCATCCCGCCGAAGGTGACGGCCGAGGTCTTCAAAAAGGTCGCGGCGATTGCCGCTCCGTTCAATGTGCCGGTCGTCGGTCCGCACATGGCTATCGGCTCCGGCGCCGACTCGAGCATCAAGGCGATGGATCCGCTCACGAACAAGGTCGAGACCTACACGTTCATGGTGCCGTTCCTGAAAGCATTCTTCCATTACATGGGCGCCACGAAGGTCGCGGCAATCGGCGTCCACAGCTACGGCAACATCGGCGAATTGAAGTGGTCGGCGGGCGCGGTGGCGA
>JBOHXO010000123.1:0-1866 GCA_050737475.1 Chthoniobacterales bacterium | reverse complement strand
GGCTTGAGCACCTCCCCGGCAACGGCAAACAAATCTTCGATCAGGCCGCGTAAGTCAGGTATCGGCACGCGGCGGCCCATCGGGGGATTGGAAATCATCAACGAGACGGCCCCGGCGCCCAGTCCACCGACAGCCGCATAGTCGCGAAAATCACTCACTGCGAAGCTCGTGCGCACGGACTCCGCGATCGCTGCGGCAAAATTCTCTCCGACGATCTCGATCGCCGCCGCGCTCAGGTCGGTCCCCACGACCTGCCGCACGCCGCCGCGTCGCGCGCGCTCGATAAGCTCGAGACCCGAGCCGCAAAATGGATCCCAGACGACCTCGTCTTCCTCGATCCCAGCGAGCCGCGCCATGCATGCGGCCAGCGGAGGATGCGAGGCCGCGGGCACGTCGCGGCGCCGGTAGGCAAAGCGCGGATCGGGTCGCAATCGTGGCGTGAGTTCAACGGAAATTCGACGTCCTGCGTGATGGATATCAATCTGCCATGGCGCGTCGCGCGAGTCGTTCAGCAGTTCCGGACAAAGCTCGTAAATGCGATCCGCCAGCACACGCACAGCTCCGCGTTGATGCCCCTTCGAGACAAATTCCAGCCGGTAGCGAATCGGCCCGTCGGTGAATGCCGCCAGCACCCGTCGGGAACCCGATGACGCAATAATGCGCGCAATCGCCTCCACCTCGTCTCCCTCCGGCGAATCAATCGTGCCGAGCACGATCCCCGCCGCGCCGAAGCACCGCAGCTCATAGATGTCCGACAGTCGCAATATCCCCACCGGCTCGATTGTCACCAATCCCGGCATGCTGTGAATCATCCGGAACTTCGCCTCCGTCAGGCTCTGCTCGTAAAGTTCGTCCTCAAGTATCCGCTCCAGACCGTCGCGACAGCGCAGGTTGATTCGCAGTTTCGCCGCATCGGCCAGCGTGTGATCGAGACGCACGATGCTTGGCGTTTGTTGACGCGCGACGTTCGCCGCAACCTTCTGCCCGAGGCGATCCAGCCGCCCTTCCTCGAGAGCCTCCTGCGTCGCTTCGCCTCCGATTTTTTCCAGCGCGCGGCCGAGGAATTTTCGTTCGCGGTCCGAGGATGTTTTCCCGAGCAGGTCGAGCAGGTCGCTTTCCTCGCCGGCATTGGTGCCGATTTTGGGCAACGCATTCATCGCATAGCGCCGCACCTTCTCATCCGGATCGCGCAGCAATTCCCGCAGCCATTTTCTCGCCTGTTCTTTTTGCCCGTCCGTTCCCCTCTCGGAAAAAACCACGCCGACCGCGCGCACGACGGCCACGTTTTCGATTCGCTCCCGGGACGTTGCCCGATCGAACGCGGCCACCTCGCGTTCCCACAGCTCCTCGCACGACAGCACGCGCAGCCGCTGGTAGTGCTGCTTGGCGGGATTTTTGTTTTTCATGCGCGTGGCGGCTCGCACGGTAAATTGATTCGTTTGACCGGACAAGCGGCGCTCGTTACCAATGACTTCTCGTGATCCGCCTGCTCCTCCTCAGCGTCCTGGCGTCGGGCTGCCTCGCCGGCTGCGCTTTTGATGACGATTTCATGTCCGGCCCCGATCCGCAGCCGACGGTGGTCTATGTGAAGGAGCCTGCGCGGCCTGTTTACTTCGACCCCTACTACAACCGCCCGAAAGTTTATCGCGAGCCCGTCTATTTCGAATCCACGAACAAAAAGACGAAGGGCAACAAGGTCTACAAGACGACGACGATCAAAAACGAATACGGCCAGACCGTCTACAAGGAGACGACGTCGAAGAAAAAGAAGAAGAAAAAATGACCATGAAATTTCTTTTCATTTTCTGCGTGATGCTGGGCCTCGGAAACGCGCTGGCGTCCGACCTCGATTTCACCCTCGTCAAC
>JBOHXO010000122.1:0-9272 GCA_050737475.1 Chthoniobacterales bacterium | reverse complement strand
ATCATGATCTTCGGCGAAACACGCACCAAGGTGGCAAACCGCCACGCCCTCATCGCCCCGGACGGCCACGTGCCCAGCCAGTTGCCCGGCATTTCCGGCGCCGTCGTGAACGTCCTCATTTCTCCCGCGCTCGGCGCGAACCTCACGCAATTGCTCCTCGCATTCGCCGACAACAACGGTCGTGCCGAGTTCGCCGCCGAGGACGTCGAGACCTGTGCCTACATCATGGAAGGCGGCTGCGTCGCGACCATCGGCGATGAAAGCGAACCGCTCGACAAAGGCGGCTACGTCTTCGCGCCCGCCGGAAAAAAACTCGAACTCTCGCGCCCCGCGGCCGGCACGAAGGCCACAATTTTTCAAAAATATTACGAGGAGCTCGAGGGCATCCCGGGACCCGCTCCGGTTTTTGGCAACGCCCGCAATGTCGAGGGTCAGCCATTCCTCGGCGATCCCGATGCGCGGTTGAAAGTCCTGCTGCCCGACACGCCGTCGTTCGACATGGCGGTGAATCTTTTCACGTATCAACCGGGCGCGCGACTGCCATTCGTCGAGACGCACATCATGGAGCACGGCCTCATCATGCTCGAGGGCGAGGGCGTCTATCGGCTCGAGGACGCGTGGTATCCCGTCACCGTCGGCGATGCGATCTGGATGGCGCCGTGGTGTCCGCAATGGTTTGTCGCGATGGGCAAGGGGCCGGCAAGTTACCTCTACTACAAGGACATCAATCGGAGCCCGATGGCATGAGCGTGGACGCCGCAGCATTGCAGGCGGAAATTGACGAACTTGCGCAAATTTCCTCCGCACCCGCTCCGGCTGTCACTCGCGTCCTCTTTTCCGACGAGGACCAAAAAGCCCGTAGATGGCTGTGTGAAAAATTCGAGGCCGCGGGATTGATTGTCCGCTGCGACGCGGTTGGAAATATTTTTGCGCGATGGGAAGGATCGGAACCGAAACTGCCAGCGGTCGCGACCGGCTCGCACATTGACGCGATTCCAAACGCCGGAAAATACGACGGCGTGGTTGGCGTGCTGGGTGGACTCGAGGCGGTGCGCTCGTTGAAGCGCGCCGGTTTCGCGCCACGCCGTGGGATCGAGATCATCATGTTCACCGCGGAGGAACCCACGCGCTTTGGCCTGGGCTGCCTCGGCAGTCGGCTGATGGCAGGGGCGTTGAGTGCGGACAAAGTCGCGGCCTTGCGGGATGCGGAGGGCCGCTCGCTCGACGAACTGCGCGCTGCGGCGGATTGCGCGGGAAGCGTGGATTCCGTGCGGCTTGCTTCCGATTGCTACGAGGCGTTTGTCGAGCTGCACATCGAGCAGGGACCGATTCTCGAGCGCGAGGGAGTGGACATCGGTGCCGTGGAAAAAATCGCCGCGCCCGCTGCTTTTCGAATTCGCATTACCGGCGAGGGTGGCCACGCGGGGGCTGTATTGATGCCGGTTCGCAGGGATGCGGGGCTCGCCGCCGCGGAAATTGCACTCGCGGTCGAGCGGGCCGCGCTGGCGTCGGGCAGTCCCGATACGGTCGGCACGACGGGAGTTTTTCGCATCGAGCCTGGGGCGATCAACAGCGTCCCGGCACGCGCCCTGATCGAGATTGATCTGCGCGACACGAATCTCGAAACACGCGGCCGAGCCGAGGCCGAGATCCGCGCCGCGGTGGAGCACATCGCGGCGAAGCGCAGGGTCGAGATCGAGTTCGAAGTCATCAATTCCGATCCGCCCGCGATTTGCGCGCCGGGAATCGTGGACGCCGTTTGCGCCGCGGCTGCGGCCCACGGCTGGAGCTGCAGCCGCATGGTCAGCCGCGCTTATCACGACTCGTTGTTCATGGCGCGCGTTTGCCCGACCGCGATGATTTTCATTCCCTGCCGCAATGGCTGGAGTCACCGGCCCGACGAATTTTCCAGTGTCGAGGCGATCGGGAAAGGCGTCGCCGTGCTGGCCGATACGCTGCGTTCGCTCGCGGGCTGATTGCAGACTCTGGCATTCGACCTGCTGCCGCGCTAGGCTCGTCGTATGCATGCCCCGAGAAGTTCGCCAGCCGCATGCTCGGACAGCTTCGAGATCATAGTCAACGGAGTGCGTCGCGAGGTGGCCGGCATTTCCTCGCAGACTTCGCTGCTCGACTGGCTGCGCAAATCGGGCCTCACGGGCACGAAGGAAGGTTGCGCGGAGGGGGATTGCGGCGCCTGCACCGTGGCGCTCGTGGATCGCGATGCGACCGGCCGCCCCGTCTGGCGCGCCGTGAACAGCTGCATCGCGCTGCTGCCAATGTTTGCGGGTCGCGAAATCGTCACCGTGGACGGGTTGGAAAAAGACGGGCAACTGCACCCCGCGCAGGAATGCATGGTTCGCCACTACGGCTCGCAATGCGGCTATTGCACGCCGGGATTCGTGATGTCGTTGTTCGAGGGCGCCTATCGCGAAGGCATGAGTGATCAGGCGGCAATCGCGGATCAATTGTGCGGCAACCTCTGCCGCTGCACCGGCTACCGTCCGATCCGCGATGCGGCGTGCGAGCTTTTCACGAAGCCGCTCGACGACGAATTCTCGAAACGCCTGCAAACAGTCGTCATCGAGCCGGAGGAAAATGGATACGCCACCGCGGACGAAAATTTTCTCCGGCCGCAGACGCTCGATGAATTGCTGCAACTCCGCGCCGCTCATCCCGAGGCTGTATTGATCGCAGGCGCCACGGAAATCGGCGTTGAAATCAACAAGAAATTCCGGCGCTTTCCGCTGCTCATTTCGGTCGAGGATGTTCCCGAGCTTCGCGCGTGTTCGGCTGGCGATGAGGAATGGCGCATCGGCGCCGGCGCCACGCTCACACAAGTCGAACAGGCGCTCGTCGGCGAATATCCCGCGATGGATCAAATGCTGCGCGTTTTCGCATCCCGGCAGATTCGCAATCGCGCGACGCTCGGCGGCAATCTCGTGACAGCCTCGCCGATCGGCGACAGCGCGCCCGTGTTGCTTTCGCTCGGCGCGGACGTGGAACTTGGATCCGTGCGGGGGGTGCGCCGCATGCCGCTGGAAAAGTTTTTCACGGGTTACCGCAAGACGGCGCTCGAGCCGGATGAAGTCATGACGGCCGTGTTGATTCCACGCGTAAAACATTCGCGTGTGGCATTTCTCAAGGTCTCCAAGCGACGCGAGATGGACATCAGCACTGTCGCCGGGGCGTTTACACTCGACCTCGATGAATCAGGAGTCATCCGCTCCTCACGGCTTGCATTCGGCGGAGTAGCCGCCACGCCTGCGCTTGTGCCGACGGACGCGATCCTGGGCAAGGCGTTCGATGCGGAAGTTGTGGACACGATGGCCGCAGTGCTCGCAAAAACCTTCTCGCCGCTTACCGATGCGCGCGGCACGGCGGCATTTCGATCGGAATTGATCGTCAGTCTGTGGCGCAAATTCGCGGCGGGCGAAACCAGCGAAGCACTGGAAATTCCGCCGTCGTTCGAAAACGACACGCGCTGGGACGTCGAGGATTTCTCTCGCGATCTTCCGCACGAAAGCGGAGCTGCCCATGTGACGGGCCGCGCGCAATACGTCGAGGATATTGCGTTTCGTCGAGGAGGGATGCTCACGCTCTGGCCGGTCTGCTCGCCGCACGCCCATGCGCGCATTCTCAAAGTGGATACCTCCGCGGCGGAAGCCATGCCGGGAGTCGCGGCCGTGCTCACCGCGAAGGACGTGCCCGGCATCAACGATGTCGGCTGCTCGCGGCCCGACGAAATCCTGCTCGCTGACGAAATCGTCGCGTTTCACGGACACATGGTCGCGGTTGTCATTGGCGAATCCGAGGAAACATGCCGTTCAGCCGCGCAGGCGGTGAGCGTTGAATACGAACTGCTGGAGCCGGTGCTCACGATTGCCGACGCCATTGCGAAGGACAGTTTTCACACCGAGCCGAACTTCATCCGCCGCGGCGACGCGCTCGCGGAGATTGGATCCGCGCCGCACAAACTCGATGGCATTTTCGAGCTCGGCGGCCAGGAGCATTTCTATCTCGAGTCGCATGCCGCATGGGCGGAGGTGCTGCCGGATGGCGGTGTGTTCGTGAGCAGCTCGACGCAGCATCCGACGGAAATTCAAATCATCGTCGCGCGCGTGCTCGGCCTGCAGCGCAACGAAGTCGTCGTGGAAGCCCCGCGAATGGGCGGTGGTTTCGGCGGCAAGGAAACGCAGGGCAACACGTGGGCCGCACTCGCTGCGATCGGTGCGCATAAAACCGGCCGACCCGTGCGCGTGCAACTCGATCGCGACCTCGACATGATGCTTTCCGGCAAGAGGCATCCGTTCCGTGCGGAGTTTTGTGCCGGCTACGATGAGGAGGGACGCATTCTCGGCGTGAAGGCCGAGCTGATCTCGAACGGTGGCTGGTCGCTCGACCTTTCGATGCCGATCACGGACCGCGCATTGTTCCATCTCGACAACGCCTATTTTCTGCCCGCGGTGGAATGTTTCGGTCGCGTCGCGAAGACGCACCTCGTGTCGAACACCGCATTTCGCGGCTTCGGCGGGCCTCAGGGCATGCTTGTCATCGAGGAAATCCTCGACCGCATCGCGCGCGCACTCGACCTGCCGCCGGAAGTCGTGCGCGCACGGAATTTGTATCACGGAACGGGCGAGACCAATCGGACGCACTACGGGCAGGATGTCGGCGACAATCGCATTCGTTCGCTTTGGGATGGTGCGCTCGCGGATGCGGAATTCGAAAAGCGCCGCGCGGAAATCAACGCATGGAATGCGAGTCACACCATGGTGAAACGCGGGCTTGCGATCACGCCGGTGAAGTTCGGAATTTCGTTCACATTCACGCCCTACAACCAGGCTGGCGCGCTGTTGCTCGCCTATGCCGACGGCACGTTGCAGGTCAACCATGCCGGCACGGAAATGGGGCAGGGGCTGAACACGAAAATCCTCGGTGTCGTGATGCGAGAGCTTGGCCTGCCGCGGGAGCGCATCCGCCTCATGGCAACGCGCACGGACAAGGTGCCAAACACTTCCGCGACGGCCGCATCAAGCGGAGCGGATCTCAACGGCGCAGCCGTTCGCGATGCATGCCTCAAATTGCTGGAACGGCTCCGCCCGCTCGCCGCTTCGATGCTCGAGACGAACGACATTGTCTTCGCGGACGGACGCGTTCGTTCCGTTGCAAATCCCGAAAGGAACGTCACCTTCGCCGAACTTTGCGCGAAGGCGCACATGGAGCGCGTTCCACTTTCCGCGACCGGTTTTTACAAGACGCCTGAAATTCATTGGGACCGCGCCACCGGCAAGGGGAGGCCATTTTATTACTTCGCGTGCGGCGCGGCGGTGAGCGAGGTCGAGGTGGATGGCTGGACGGGCATGCACCGTGTGCGTCGTGTGGACATCGTGCACGATGTGGGCGACTCGCTGAATCACGGTGTGGACCGCGGACAGATCGAGGGCGGATTTGTGCAAGGCATGGGCTGGCTCACGCGCGAGGAGTTGCTTTGGGATGGCAGGGGCCGCCTGCTCACGCACAGCGCGAGCACGTATGCGATTCCTGCGTTCAGCGATGCGCCCGCGGATTTTCGTGTGAGACTTCTTTCGAATGCAACGCAGGACGGGACGATCCATGGCAGCAAGGCCGTCGGCGAGCCTCCGCTCATGCTGGCGATCTCGGTGCGGGAGGCGATTCGCGATGCGGTGGCGTCGTTTGGTCCTCCCGGCGGAGCGATTGATCTGCCATCTCCCGCAACTGCGGAGGCCATCTTCTTCGCCGTGCAGCGGCGGTTTGTGTGACGATGAATATTTTTTGAAAATTTTAACGGTTGTGTCCGGATGCGACGCGGCCGTTCGTTGAGTCATTGAACGCACTGCGCATCCCAAAATCCCCATATCAAATCCCATGTTCGCTAAAATCCTCATTGGACTCGCCCTGATCGTTGTTGTGTTCGTCGCGATCGTCGCCATGCAACCGTCCGAGTTTCGCGTGTCGCGCTCGACGACGATTGATGCGCCTCCGGCCATGGTGTTCGACCAGATCAACAATCTTCACAACTGGCAGGAATGGTCGCCATGGGCGAAGCTCGATCCGCTTTGCAAGATCACGTTTGAAGGGCCGCCGGCCGGTGTGGGCGCATCGTTCAGCTGGGCGGGCAATGATCAGGTCGGCGTGGGGAAAATGACCAATATCGAAAGTATGCCGAATGATCGGGTGAGATTCCGCCTGGATTTCGTGAAGCCATTCGCGGGAACCAGCGAGGCGAAATTCAGCTTCCAGCCGAGCGGAAACCAGACCGTCGTGACGTGGACGATGAGCGGAAAAAATAATTTCATCGCCAAGGCCGTGAGCCTGTTCATGAACTGCGATGCAATGCTCGGCCCTCAATTTGAAAAAGGCCTTTCGCAGTTGAAGTCCCTGGCGGAGGCCGCGCACAAACATCTGCCATGACCAGCGTTCATCCAGCCACCGACCGGGAAGTCCTCGCGATCCGCTCCGTCGTGGCGCCGCGCGGGCAGGTGTTCAAGGCGTGGACCGATCCCGTGCATCTCGCGCGCTGGTGGGGGCCGAATGGCTTCACCAATACGTTTCACGAATTTGATCCGCGTGCGGGCGGCGCCTGGCGCTTTGTGATGCATGGGCCGGACGGCAGGGATTATCCGAACGAGAGTGTTTTTGTCGAAGTTGTGGAGCCGGAGCTTGTCGTTCTCGATCATCTTTCGAATCCGCGATTTCGTCTCGAGGCGGATTTTGCCGAGGATGGCGGGGGAACGCAGGTCACGTTCCGCCAGATTTTTGAATCCGCCGAAATGTGCGAGCGCTTGAAGACGATCGTCGTCGGAGCCAACGAGCAAAACCTGGATCGCCTCGAGGCTGAGCTCGCGCGCATGGGCGAACCGGAAGCCGCAGGATCATGAACACCGCCGGCGCCGCCGCAGAATTGGAGTCCGATCGCGACTTTGTCATCACGCGCATTTTTGATGCGTCGAGATCGCAGGTGTTCGCCGCATGGACCGAGCCGCGTCTCATGGCGCAATGGTGGGGACCTCACACGTTCACGAATCCCGTCTGTGAACTCGATGTGCGGCCCGGCGGAGCGTATCGCATCGTCATGCGCAGCACGGATGGCACGGACTATCCGTTATCGGGCGTGTATCGCGAGATCGTCGAGCCGGAGCGGCTCGTCATGTCAGTGGACTGCTCCGGGCACGGTCAGGAATGGCACGCTCTCGTGAACGCGAATGGCGGAACGGGTGCGGCGAATGCAGCCGGCGAAGTGCAGCAAACGATCACATTCGAAAACCCCGATGGGAGAACGAAGCTCACGGTTCGCATGCGTTTCGAATCAAAAAAAATTCGCGACGCCATGGTCGGCATCGGCATGAACGAAGGCTGGTCGCAAAGCCTGGAGCGCCTCGCCGAATTGCTCGCACAAAATTCCTGACGAACGCCTTGTCGCAAATTTTCATCGCCGCATCACAATTAACAAACACCCCAACATGAGCACGCCAACGTCCAAGCATTTGCTTCTCTTCCGCACCAACGACTGGGAGAGGGGATTGTCGCCAGAGGAACTTCAGGACGTCGCGGACCGCTGGATGGCGTGGTTCAAACGTTTGAGCGCCGAGGGCCTCGTGCTCGGCGGCCATCCGCTCGAGGAAACCGGCAAGCTTGTTTCCGGCAGGGGCGGACAGACTGTTTCCGACGGTCCGTTCACCGAATCGAAGGAAGCCATCGGCGGCTACTTCATGCTGGCCGACTGCACGTTCGAGCAGGCGCTTGCGATCGCAAAACAAAACCCGGCGCTCGAGCATGGGCTGATCGTGGAGGTTCGTCCCATCGCCGATGCCTGCCCGACATTCCAGCGGGCAGGCGTGCATTTGTCCGCCGCCGAGGCGTGATTGCGTCGTGGATGTTTCGCGGCTGACGGAAAATCTTTTTCGCGAGGAGGCCGGGAAACTGGTCTCCGTGCTCACGGGAATTTTCGGGATCGAGCGCCTGCAACTCGCCGAAGATGTCGTGCAGGAGGCCCTGGTGCGCGCGTTTCAAACATGGCCCTACTACGGCGCGCCGAAAAATCCGGCTGCATGGCTCACGCAGACCGCCAAAAACATCGCTCTCGATGTGATCCGGCGCGAAAAGCGCTTCCGTGAAAAGCAGCCCGAGATTGAACTCGCGATGGATCGCTGGTCAGCGGGCTCGCCGGACGAGGAGACACCTGCCTTCGACGAGGAAATTCAGGACGACCGCCTGAGGTTGATGTTCGCCTGCTGCCATCCGTCGCTGCCGATCGAGGCTCAAACAGCGCTGGCGTTGCGCACGCTGTGCGGATTGAGCGCGCGCGAAATTGCAAAAGCATTTCTTGCCAGCGATGCGGCCATTGAAAAACGCCTGACACGCGCGCGTCAGAAAATTCGCGACGAGCACATCCCGTTTGAAATTCCCGCCGGTTCCGAGATGACCGCGCGACTCGACGGTGTTTTGCGGACGCTCTACCTGCTTTTCAACGAAGGCTACAAGGCTTCGAGCGGCGACAGGCTTGTGCGCGCCGATTTATGCCACGAGGCCATTCGTCTGGCGGGTCTCCTCGCTGCTCATCCCGCGGGCAATCAGCCGCGCACCCACGCGCTGCTTTCGCTCATGCTTTTGAACGCAGCGAGATTGCCAGGCCGCATTGATTCCGACGGAAATATTCTCCGTCTCGCGGAGCAGGATCGTTTCACGTGGGACGGCGCCATGATTGCGCGCGGCATCCGGCATCTTGGCCTCGCGGCCGATGGCGACAGCATCAGCGAATACCATCTGCAGGCCGCGATCGCGATGTGCCATTGCGGCACCGGCGTGACGAACTGGCCGGACGTTCTCTCGCTTTACGACCATTGGCAGCGCATCAACGACTCGCCCCTGATTGCCCTGAATCGTGCCGTCGCCCTCGCGAATGTCGAGGGACCAGCCGCGGGCCTTGCCGCAATCGAGGCGATTCCGAACCGGGATCAACTCTCGACCTACTACCTTTTCCATGCGGTGCTCGGCGATTTCGAGGCACGCCAGGAGCATTTTGGAAACGCCGCCGCGCATTTTCGACGTGCGATTCAACTCGCTGAGCAGAAGTCCGAGCGGGAGTTTCTTGCGAGGCGCCTGGCGGAGTGCGAATCGCGAAGCTGATTTCAAAATCTTTGCCGTCGGCCGTCCGCGCCGGATAGCCTGTGCCTTGTGATTCAAGGCCAGCTCGTTGATCTGCATCGGCGCGAAATTTATCCGGCCGAAATTAAAATCGAATCCGGGCGAAT
>JBOHXO010000121.1:0-4297 GCA_050737475.1 Chthoniobacterales bacterium | reverse complement strand
GGAGAATTGTCCGGCTACGGCACTCGCGGGATTGTGGAGGCTTATATCGCCGGGCCCGCGCTGGAGAAATTTTATGAGCGTGAAAGCGGAATCAAATGCCCGCTGAGAGAGATTGCGAATCGAGTGGGTGACGATGCTGCGGCTGCGGCGACCATCGAGCGCTTGAAGGATTTTTTTTCGCGTGCGCTGGCGACGATCGTGGACACGTTCGACCCGCATGCGATCGTGATTGGCGGCGGGGTGGGCAATCTTGATGTGCTCTATTCGGATGAAATGCGTGCGTGTATTTCGTCGCTGATTTTTGCGTCATCATTTGAGGCCGCGTTGCTCAAGCCGCAACTTGGCGACAGCGCTGGAGTTTTTGGCGCGGCGATGCTGGCGGTATGAATTGTCACGGGACGGCGGCGGACATAACGTTCCGATGGCCATGTATCAAACCGCCATTTTCCCCGGGCGTTATATTCAGGGTGCCGGGGCGTTGGAGTGCCTCCCGCTGTGGCTCAAGGAACTGGGCGGAAGCGCGCTTGTCATCGCTGGCCAGACGGCCTTGCGCGACATTGTTCCGGATCTGCGCGAACGTTGCGGCTCCAATGTGACGCTCTCAAGCGAGGCGTTTGGCGGAGAATGCACGGATAGGGAAATCGCGCGGCTGTCCGGGGTGGTCCGTGCGAAGGGGTGCGCAGCGATCGTTGCCGTGGGTGGAGGCAAGGTCCTCGACACGGGAAAGGCCGTGGCGCATGCGGCGGGCGCGAAGACTGTGATCGTGCCGACGATTGCGAGCACCGACGCGCCGTGCAGCGCGTTGTCGGTGATTTATACCGCGGACGGGATTTTTGAGCGTTGCGATTTTTATCCGAGGAATCCGGATCTCGTGCTCGTGGATACTGCGATCATCGCGCGTGCGCCGGTGCGACTGCTCATTGCGGGAATCGGCGATGCATTGTCCACGTGGCTGGAGGCGGATTCCTGCCGCAGGGCCTACGTGAAAAATCTGGCGGGTGGCGTGGGCACGCTCGCTGCATATTCACTCGCGCGCCTTTGCTACGACACGATTCTCGAGTTTGGCGTCGCCGCGGTGCAATCGTGCCGCGAGAAGGTCGTCACGCCGGCGCTCGAGCATGTCGTCGAGGCCAACACGCTGCTCAGTGGCCTGGGCTTTGAGAGCGCGGGGCTCGCCAGCGCGCATTCGATTCACAACGGACTGACGGCGCTGCCGGGCACTCATGCGTTTTATCATGGCGAGAAGGTTGCGATCGGCGTGCTGGCGGGATTGTTTCTCGCCGACCGGCCGCGCGCTCTCATCGAGGAGATCTACGCATTTTGCGAATCCGTCGGCCTGCCGACCGTGCTTGCAGAAATCGGACTTTCGGATCCCACGGATGTGGAGCTTATGGAAGTGGCTCGCAAGGCCTGCGCGGAGACGGAGACGATTCACAACGAGCCATTGCCTGTGACGCCGGAGCGAGTGTTTGCGAGTCTGCGTGCGGCGGATGCCTATGGCCGCGCGAGATCGTCGCGCAGGTCCGTGACCGGAGCCTGACACGCGAAATTTTCACAGCGGTAGAGGGCGGCGCGGCCATTCAGCGGCTGCATGTCCGTGCTCGATGGAGTGTCGCCGGCAAAAATCAGCACGCGATTTGGATCGAATTTCCGACGCACTGCATGCGCGAGTGTTTCGGTGTCGGCGTCGGCGCGTTCACCGGCGATGACCCACTGGCGCGGCGGCGTGAGCAACATGTCGAGAGCGCACAGCATTTTGGGAACGGCCGATGGCATCGCATTCAGGATTCCGCCGAACGACGAAACCACGCATCGCGCGCGTGCGACGAGGTCGTCGTCGTGCCGCATCCAGCCGAGGCGGAGAAGATTGAGCGCGGAGACGGAATTGGCCGACGGCTCCGCTCCATCGTAATCGTCACGCATTCGCACAGGCACCAGTGGATCGCCTTCCGGACTGCCGAGGTAGGAATTGCCATCGAAGAAAAGCTCGTCCTGCTTTGCCTGCAACGTGATCGCCCACTCGAGCCATTCCGGATCGAAGGTGGCTTCGTAAAGATCGAGCAGCGCATGGATGACAAACGCGTAGTCCTCGGCAAATGCGCGAATGCCGGCTTTGCCGTCGCGCCATGTGCGGAGCAGTTCGCCGGTCGTGATGTTGAACATTTGCTCGCGCAGGAAGTTCATCGCGCGGCGGGCGGCGTCGAGATAGGCGCCATCGCCGAGGATTGCTCCGGCGCGGGCGAAGGCGGAAATCATCAGGCCGTTCCATGCGGCGAGCACTTTGTCGTCGAGGTGCGGCTTGGGGCGCGATTCGCGTGCGGTGACGAGGATTTGCCGTGCACGCGCGAGCGGCTCGCGGTCGGTCTCGGCGGTTGGCTCGCGTTGGATGAGAATGTTTTTGCCGGGAAATTCGCCATGGGGGTCGGCTTGGGGAAGGACGTTGCCGCCGGGCTCGACGCCGAAGTGGCGGCAGAAGATGGCGGCTTCATCCGCGTCGAGCAGGCTGGTGATTTCGTCCTTCGTCCAGACGTAGAACGCCCCTTCGCTGTGCCCGGGCTTGCCATGCTCCAAAAGACTGTCGGCATCCTCGGCGGAGAAAAATCCACCGAGCGGATGGGTGAGGCAGCGGCTGACATACGCGAGTGTGTCGCGCGCGATTTCGGCGAAGGTGGGATCGTCGCTGACGAGCCAGGCGTCGAGATGCGAGTTCACGAGTTGCGCCTGGTCGTAGAGCATTTTTTCGAAATGCGGGACGTGCCACTCGCCATCCACGGAATAGCGGTGGAAGCCGCCTCCGAGGTGGTCGCGCATGCCGCCTGCGGCCATCTTGCGCAGGCTGTGCAGCGTCATTTCACGGCCAAGCGGATCCTTGGTGCGCATGAGGAAATCGAAGACGGATGGGCGCGGAAATTTTGGGCCGCCGCCAAATCCGCCGTGCGTTGCGTCGTAGCTGCGAGAGAAGGCTTCGAGGCCTGCTGCGAGCGACGCGGAGGAGAGCTCGGAAACTGGGGCTGGCGTTGAAGATTCTTTCAGCGAGGCGATGACCTGCGCGCCCTGGGCAAGGACGTTTTCGCGTTCGCGCGCCCAGATTTCGGCGATGCGTTCGAGCACGGTGACGAAGCCGGGACGGCCGTAGCGATCGGTCGGCGGGAAATAGGTGCCGCCGAAAAACGGCTCTGCATTCGGCGTGAGCCAGACGCTCATCGGCCAGCCGCCGCTGCCGGTCGTGGCCTGCACGAAGGCCATGTAGAGACGGTCAATGTCGGGTCGCTCCTCGCGATCCACTTTGATGCTCACGAAGAAGTCGTTGAGCACGGCGGCGACCTCGGGAATCTCGAACGACTCGTGCGCCATGACGTGGCACCAATGGCATGTCGAGTAGCCGATCGAGAGGAAGACGGGTTTGTTCTCGGTCTTCGCACGAGCGAACGCCGCTTCGTTCCACTCGTGCCAGTGGACGGGATTGTCCTTGTGCTGCAGCAGGTAGGGCGAGGTGGCAGCGGCGAGGTGATTCGGCATGTTGTGACGCTGTCACTGATTTCTCCCACGCGCAACGCCCTCTTCCCACGAATAGGAGGTGATGAATCTTCTTCGATCCATAGTCGTGTATTCGCTGGTAGCGAGTGTAGGCGCGTCTTGTTCCTCCGTTCGTGACGGCTCACGCAAGGTGACGGGCATCGGCGATCAAATCGAGGAGCATGCCGTGATTGCGAAACGAAAAGTGAGCAACTTCTGGCACTGGTTATTCGGGGGTGACGAAGATCAGTCCACGTCACGCCGAACGGGTGTGCGGGGGAATTCCTCAGGCGGGCAGTCCGCAAACACGGCGCGGCTTGAAACAAAGTCGCAGTCGTATGTCGGCTCGGAAAATTAGGTGAGCCCCATTCGGGGTTGCTTCGAACCGCTACGTGCCCAGCAGCAGGCGCATCGGATTCTCGATGCATTCCTTCACGCGCACGAGGAACGTGACCGCTTCCTTGCCGTCCACGACGCGGTGGTCGTAGCTGAGCGCGAGATACATCATCGGGCGGATGACGACCTGGCCGTTCACGGCGATGGGGCGGTCCTGCGTCTTGTGCATGCCGAGGATTCCGCTTTGCGGCGGATTCAAAATCGGAGTGCTCATGAGCGAGCCGTAAACACCGCCATTCGAAACGGTGAAAACGCCGCCCTGCAAATCCTCGAGGCCGATTTTTCCCTCGCGGGCTTTCACGGCGTAGTCGGCGAGGTCCTTCTCGATTTCGGCGAAGGATTTTTGGTCGCAATCGCGCACGACGGGAACCATGAGGCCCTTGTC
>JBOHXO010000120.1:0-7620 GCA_050737475.1 Chthoniobacterales bacterium | reverse complement strand
GCCTCGGGCATCACGTTCAGGAAACGGCGGGCCCGCTGCGGGAAAATAAAGAGAGTCTCGCCCTCCTTTGTCAGCCACTCGGAAGGAACTGTGACGCGGTTCTTCGCGTCCATCGTGCGATGGAACTCGCCCGCGTAAATCTTTCCGATTATTGATTCCCTCGACATTCGAGATTAGGGTTTACATACCACTTGGTGCCACTTCGCCCCACTTTTCACCACAATGCTAACTGTGCGTCAAGAAAAAGTGGAGAGGAGTGCCGACAATTTGGCGGCTGTTGCTATTTGCCTGCGAAGGCCGTTTGACGCTCTGGCGCGGACTGCTTAGGCTCTCGGGGAGTGACTTTGGGATATCGCTGTCTGTTGGTTTTAGGGGGCGCCGCCGCTTTGCTAAGCGCCTGTGGGAAGAAGCCGGAGGCTGCGAAGCCGCAAACGCCGGTGGTTTTTGTGACGCCGGCCATTAGCAAAGACATCGTCGAGTGGGACGAATATGCCGGCCGCCTCGCCTCACCGGATCGTGTGGAAGTGCGGGCGCGGGTGAGCGGCTACCTGGACTCGACGAATTTCAAGGACGGCCAGATGGTGAAGCAGGGCGACCTGCTCTTTATCATTGATCCGCGGCCCTACGAGGCGAAGTTCGAGCGCGCCGCGGGCGACCTCAAGCAGTCCGACGCCAAGCTCAAGCTCGCTCAGCTCAACGACAGGCGCACGACCAAGCTCGCGGCCGACAAGGTGATCGCGCAGGAGGAAATTGATTCCCGTCGCAACGAGCTCCTGCAGGCGCAGGCAGCCTACGAGGGCGCGAGGGCGGACTACGACGAGGCGAAATTGAACCTCAATTTCACGCGTGTGACGGCGCCGATTTCCGGCCGCATCAGCCGCGAACTCGTCACGCGGGGCAACCTCATTCGCGGCAGCGACACGGGCGATCCGACGCTGCTCACGACGATCGTTTCACTCGATCCGATCTATTGTTATTTCGAGGTGGACGAGCGCTCGGTGCTCAAATACCAGCGGCTTGATCGCGAGGGGAAGCGCCCCAGCTCGCGCCGCGTTGCGAATCCCGTGGAGCTTCAGCTCGCCGACGAGGACGGCTTTCCGCACAAGGGCAAAATGGATTTCGTCGAGAACCAGATTGACCCGCAGACCGACACGATCCAGGCGCGCGCGGTCATTCCGAATCCCGATCTGCAGCTCACGCCGGGCCTGTTTGCGAGGGTGAAGCTGCTCGGCAGCGGCTTGCATCCGGCGATCCTCATTCCCGACAAGGCGGTGATCACCGACCAGTCGCAGAAATTCGTGAATGTCGTAAAGGGCGACGGCTCGGTGGAATTTCGGAAGATCAAACTCGGGCCAATCATTGATGGGCTTCGCGTGGTGACCGATGGGTTGAAGGCCGGCGAGAAGTTCGTGACACGCGGCCTCCAGCGCCTTCAACCCGGCGTGAAAGTCGAGGCGCATCCCGACGACACCGCAAAGCCCGCCGCCTCGCCGACGCCGGATACGGGAGCCTGAGCCGCGCGTCGCATGAAGTTTTCGCACTTCTTCATTGATCGGCCGATCTTCGCGGCCGTGCTGTCCATCGTCATCATGATCGTGGGCGGCATCGCGTTTCCCACGCTGCCGGTGTCGCAATATCCCGAGGTCGTTCCGCCGACCATCGTCGTGCGCGCGTCGTATCCCGGCGCGAATCCCGAGGTCATCGCCGACACCGTCGCCACGCCCATCGAGCAGGAGATCAACGGCGTCGAGAACATGCTCTACATGACGTCGCAGGCGACCGCCGACGGTTCGTTGAACATCACGGTCACGTTCAAGCTCGGCACGAATCTCGACACCGCGCAGGTGCTCGTGCAGAACCGCGTGTCCATCGCCGAGCCGCGCCTGCCCGAGGAAGTGCGCCGCATCGGCGTGAACGTGGACAAGTCCTCGCCCGACCTTTTGCTGGTCGTGCATCTCGACTCGCCCGACGGCCGTTACAATCAACTTTACATCAGCAATTACGCCTTCCTGCAGGTGCGCGATGTGCTGCGGCGCATTGACGGCGTCGGCCAGATCAACGTCGTCGGCGCGCGCGAATACAGCATGCGCATCTGGCTCGATCCCGACAAACTCAGCCAGCTCAACCTCACCGCCACGGAAGTCGTGGACGCGCTGCGCGAGCAGAACATCCAGGTCGCGGCCGGCGTGATCGGCCAGCCGCCCGTCGCAACGGGGAACGCATTTCAATACACGGTCTCCACGCTCGGGCGGCTCGACAAGCCGGAGCAGTTTGAAGACATCGTCGTCAAGACGAGCGACACCGGCCGCATCGTGCGCGTGAAGGATGTCGCCCGCGTCGAGCTCGGCGCGCTGGACTACACGGTGAACAGCTACCTCGGCGGCAAGCAGGCGGTCGCGATGCTTGTGCAGCAGCGGCCCGGCTCGAATGCGCTGGCGACCGCCGACGCCGTGCGCGCAAAGATGAAGGAACTCAGCGCCGACTTCCCGCCCGGCCTCCGCTTCTCGATCAACTACGACCCGACGCAGTTCGTGCGCGAGTCCATTGACGCGGTGCTTCACACGATTTTCATCGCGGTGATTCTCGTCGTCGCCGTGGTGCTGATTTTCCTGCAGACGTGGCGCGCGTCCATCATCCCGCTCGTCGCAATTCCCGTCTCGCTCGTCGGCACGTTCGCCGTGATGGCGGCGCTCGGGTTTTCGTTGAACAACCTCTCGCTCTTCGGCCTCGTGCTTGCCATCGGCATCGTCGTGGACGACGCGATCGTCGTGGTCGAAAATATCGAGCGGCACATTGCCGACGGGCTCAAGCCCTGGGCGGCGGCCTACAAGGCGATGGACGAGGTCGGCGGGCCGGTGGTGTCCGTCGCGCTCGTGCTTTCGGCGGTGTTCATTCCGACTGCGTTCCTCGGCGGAATCACCGGACAATTCTACCGGCAGTTCGCGCTCACGATTGCGGTCTCCACGATCATTTCCGCGTTCGTTTCACTCACGCTCAGTCCGGCGCTCGGCGCGCTGCTGCTCACTCCGCACGATGCGAAGAAGGACTGGTTCACGCGGCTCTGGGACTTTTGCCTCGGCTGGTTTTTCCGCGGCTTCAACCGTGTCTTCGGCTGGGTGAACCACGTTTATGCGAACGGCGTGTCGCGGATGATCCGGGCCTGCGCGGTCGTGCTTGTTGTTTATTGCGGGCTGCTCGTGCTCACGTGGTTTGGATTCCGGCTCGTGCCCGTCGGCTTCATTCCTGCGATGGACCAGGGCTACGGCATCGTCGCGATCCAGCTGCCCGACGGCGCGTCGCTCGAGCGCACGGATGCCGTCGTGAAACAGGTGATGGAAATCGCGCAGCACACGCCGGGCGTTTTGAATACCGTCGGCTTCGCGGGCTTCTCCGCCGCGACACGCGCGAACGCCTCGAATTCCGGCGCGGTGTTCATTCCGTTCAAGCCGTTCGCCGAGCGCGTGGGCGCGGGACTCACGGCGAATAAAATCATGGCGGGCCTGCGTCAGAAATTCGCGGAAATTCCGGATGCCGCGGTCGTGGTGATTCCGCCTCCGCCGGTCCGCGGACTGGGCACGGGCGGTGGATTCAAGATGCAGATCCAGGACCGCTCGGGTGCCGGGCTGAAGGAGCTGCAAAAGGTCACCGAAGGGTTGGTGGCCGAGGCCCGCAAGGCGCCGGGACTCACGCAGGTTTTCTCGCCGTTCCGCGCGAACACGCCGCAGTTTTTTGCGGAGATTGACCGCCGCAAGGCGAAGATGCTCGATGTGCCGCTCTCGAACGTTTTCGACGCGCTGCAGATTTATCTCGGCTCGGTTTTCGTGAACGAGTTCAACCTCTTCGGCCGCACTTATCGAGTCACCGCGCAGGCCGAGCCGCGCTTCCGCGACGAGCCCACGGACATCGCGCAGTTGAAGACGCTCAACCGTGCCGGAAATGCCGTGCCGCTCGGCTCGCTCGTGGACCTGCAGCAGCGCACGGGGCCCGACCGCGTGGTGCGCTACAACCTTTTCCCCGCCGCGGATCTCAACGGCGACACGCTGCCGGGCTTCAGCTCGGGGCAGTCCATCGAGACAATGGAAAAACTTGCGAAGAAAGCGCTGCCCGAGGGCTTCAACTTCGAGTGGACCGACATCGCGTATCAGCAAAAAATCGCCGGCAACGCGGGCCTCTATATTTTCCCGCTGTGCGTGCTGTTCGTGTTCCTCACGCTCGCCGCGCAATACGAGAGCTGGTCGCTGCCGCTTGCGGTGGTGCTCATCGTGCCGATGTGTCTGCTCGCGGGCATCGCGGGCGTGTGGTTCCGCGGCATGGACAACAACATTCTCACGCAAATCGGCTTCGTCGTGCTCGTCGGTCTCTCGTGCAAAAATGCGATTCTCATTGTCGAGTTCGCGAAGCAAATCCAGCTCCACGAGGGCAAGGATCGCTTCGAGGCCGCGGTGCAGGCGTGCCGGCTGCGGCTGCGTCCGATTTTGATGACGTCGTTCGCGTTCATTCTCGGCGTGGTGCCGTTGATGCTCGCGACCGGCGCGGGTGCGGAAATGCGGCAGGCGCTGGGCACGACGGTCTTTTCCGGCATGCTCGGCGTGACGTTCTTCGGCCTGCTTTTCACGCCGGTTTTCTACGTGGTGATCATGGGCGTCGTGGAGCGCCGCAAGGCCCGCCATGCCGCGGCGAAGCCGTTGACACCGGCCTCGGGCGCGGTGTAAGGCAGACGGAATTCGTTCCCTCCGCGAGTGCAAAAAATCAGCACACGCATGCCAATGAAAATTCTTCGCCTGCTCGTGCTCTCCGCCTGTCTCGGCGTGCTGCATGCCGAGGCCACGACGGACGAGATGCTCGCGGACCCCGAGCCGTTTTTCGATCCGGATGGCGGTCAGCTTATCACGGCCATGGGCGACCTTTCCGAGCAAGGCGTCCTCATTGCGCGGATGAAGGATTGGGAAAAGGACCTCGAGCAGAATCCCAAATCGCTGCAGGCCCTGCTGCGCGTGCTCGCGGCGCGGCTTTATTTCAACGACGAACGCGGCGGCGAGACGGTGGAGGGCGATTACCCGCAGCCGCTCTGGATGCGCCTGCGCCGCGAAGGCGACAACTTCGAGGCGTTCATTTCCGAGGACGGTAAAAAATGGAGATCCCTCGTGCGCCAGCAACTCCTCATCGGGCGCACGGCCTACATCGGTGTGTTCATGTATATCTTCCGCAATCCGGCGACCTATGTGGATGTGGACCACATTTCGCTCGAGGGAAACAAGACGGGGCCGTGGGTGATTTACGGGAAAAGGAACGGGGGCACCTCGCAGATCGCGCTGCAGGACGGCCGGCTGGAGCTTCGCGACGTGGGCCGCAACCCGCCGGATTGGGGCTGGTTCGCCGCGGCGCAATTGACGGGCGACGGCGAACTCACCGCGCGCATTGTCAAATACGACCAGCCCGACCGCCTCGGCAGAATCGGACTCGCCGTGCGCAGCGCGCCGGAGTCCGATGCGGCGCACCTGCAGATGCTCGTCCAGATGAGCGGTGTGCTGGATTACGGGTTCAACACGGTGCCGACGAAGACGATTGATCTCTGGCGACGGCTGGTCGAGATTGCGCCCGACGACATGCGATTTCGGGTGGGCTATGCGCGGGAAACTTCGTGGAAAGTCGGCTACCGCGAAGGCGCCGATCGCTTTCTCGAGGCGCTGCAAAAAAATCCGGTGAAGTCGTTCGAGTGGATGGACGAGGACTACCGGCATTCGAACAACGTGGTGCTGTTCATCAATTCCGGCGGCAAATTCGACCAGATGCTGCCTTACGTGGACGCGCTCGACGTGAAGGATTTCAAGGACCCGAAGGTCTATGCGAATGTGATGCGCGCGACGGCGGCGATCGCGGCATCCCGCAAGCGGCCCGAGCTTGTGAAAATCTATCTCGAGAAGGCGATGGACGCGGATACCGACACGGCGTCCAGCCCCGGCGCGATGTTCATGCTGTTGCAAAGTTCCGTGCGCACCGGCGACGCGGGGCAAATCCGCGCGACCATGGCGAAGGCATTCGCGCTGCCCGGCTCCGGTCTGCCGACTGCGGATGCCCGTGCGGAATGGCGCAGCGGATTGAACGCGACCGGCGGCGGATTCGCGCCAGGCGATGTGCCCAACGATTCCCAGGCCGGTGCGCGAAGATTCATCAACCTGCTGCGGCAATCCGGCCGCTTGAACGAGGTCGCCGCGCAATTGATCAAGGAACCCGCGCGTTACGGACCTGACCGCCGGTGGGACTACGTGCGGCTTGCCGTGTGCGCCGCCGCGCAGATGCCGGAAATTCTGCCCGACATCTCGCGCCTCGAGGCCGAACTGCCCGAGCTGGTCCGTGGCGATTCGGGCGGCAGCGCGGCCCCGGCGGCGCCTTCCGGCGGAATTGTCGAATGGATCGGCGGAATGTTGAGCGGCGCGCAGCGTGTGAAAGTTGATCCGCAATCCACGGAGAACATGTTTCTTTGCGTGCCCGATTTTTACGCGTGGTCCGATACGCGCAAGGTCGCGGAGAAGTGGCTGAATTTCCATGTGGCGGAGAAGAGCCAGTATGCCGACGACCGGATGGAGGCGGCGGGGCGTGCGTTCGATTATACGCGCTGGGCGAATGAACCGGAGCGCGCCGACGCGGCGATTCGCGAATGCGCGGGATTGATGCTCGAGCAACTGCAGGATGGCGGGGGAATCAGCGATTTCAGCAACAGGTCGTTTCTGCCGCTCGTGACCGCAATGGCGCAGCATGGTCTCGCCGATCGCGTGAACCGGATCGCCGATCTCATGCGCGGGAAGCTCTCGACCGTCGGGCCTTATTCCACGGCCCTGGTGCGGGCGGAGGCGGATTTTCCGACCGCGGAGGATTCCGGAATCGTGACCGTGTGGCCCGGTGGTGCGGACGGTCGCGGCGCGTTGAACTTTTCGATTGATGCGACGCCTCCGCAGGACGGCACCATCCCGCTTTCCGAAATGCGCTATGCGCTGGCGCGGACCGCCGATGCGAACAAGGGTCGCGAGCGCACGGTGGAATTGCAGGCGTCGCCCGATGGCCATGAGTGGCACAGCCTCGGCACCATGAAGACCTCGCAATTATCCGGAAAATGGAACAGAAAAATTCCAGCGGAGGATCGCTACGTGCGTGCATTTTCCGCGCCGGGTGCCGCGGAGAGCGCGACAATCGTGCGCCTGCCCGCCGGTCCAAATCTTCTGTCCGCGCCCGTCCCGATGAGGCGCGAGCCTGCCGGCATGGGCGAGGACACGCTCGCCGGCTGGGAGACGCCGAGATTTTCGACGGTGCATTTGCGTAAGAGCGAACTCACCCCGGATGCGCAGATGGTGACATGGATTTCGCAGGACGGCAGGAGCATGCAGGTGATTGCTAGCAAGCCCGTGCCGGTGGATGCGACCCGCCGCTACCAGCTCTCCGGCTGGCTGCGCACGAACCACACGGGCTCCGAGGTCGCGCGCTTCGGGCTGAGTTTTCGGAACAAGGAGGGGAAGGAGGTCGGCTCGTTCGGGTCGCGGATTTTGCGCATTCCAACGTGGCAATATGCGCAAATATTTTTCGGCCGGGGCACGGATCACCCGTTTCCCAAGGACACCGCGAGCG
>JBOHXO010000119.1:0-1822 GCA_050737475.1 Chthoniobacterales bacterium | reverse complement strand
GAATACCTAGCCCTGATCGATGCCATCCGCGAAGGGCGACCTCGCGAATCCCGGCTCGCCATGGTCGAAATCGACAAACGGCTCCAAAACGCATGACCACCCTCCAATCCATACGGAAGGTTAGATTGTCTGTGCGGGCAAAAACATTTCCGTATCGCGACTTTCGAGAGAGGCCGTTTATGCGATCGCCCGCGGTGACGACGATATTCGGGACAAGACTCTACTTGCGAGTATCGGCAGGTGGATGGTTCCAATTTGCGAGTTTCGGCAGATGGATGCTTCCACCCGTTCAGTCATCGTACGTGCTTTTCTCTGAGACTTGCGGCAGACGCATGGTACCGTTTCGGCAAATCAATCGGTGCGATCTCAATGTGATTTGTCAGCGTCGCGACGACGCGGGCGGGTTCGAGGCGCTTGCGTTCGAGCAGCGGCCCCGAGACTTAGAAAGTCACTCCCATGTGAAGGCCAAGAATATTGGCGTTCTCGACCATGCCTGTTCCGTTCGGGCGGACGAGATATTGCCAGAATGGCTGCACGTACAGGAATTTGCTGACCTGCACGCGGTAGTCCACTTCGACCACGGCTTCGTTGGTCTGATGGATGGACCGGCCTGCGTCCTCCTCGGCGGCGATTTTGTAGTAGCTGTAGTTGCCGAGCGCGAAGGCGACTCCGAGCTGGTCCTTGTCGCGGCCGGGAATGAGGCCTTTGTAGATGAGGCCGGTGTGGAAATAGAATGGGAGTGAGTTGTTGTAGCTCGGCGCGTAGTTGATGAAGCCGAAGGCGTAGAGGCCCTGTTCGTTTGGCGCGACTGGCGCGACGTTCACCGGTTCCTTGAATGACTTTGCATCGGACGGTCCCTTCGCCAGAGGAGCGGGCTCTTTTGGTGAGGATTCGCGGAAGAGCATTTGGTCCGCCTGCCAGTAGAAGCCGTATTTCGCGTCGTAGGTTTCGCCGTAGAACGACCTGTTTTCGATGCCCCAATAATAGCCGCCCATTGCGTATTTTCCGGGGAGGCCGGCGATCTTTGGCGTCACGCCGGTTTCGCTGATGAAATACAATCCGTTGCGCTCGGGGGGATACGCTCCCTGCAAATCGAGGCCGTGATTCGAAGTGGTCGTGGCGTTGGGAATGGCGAGATAAAGGCCGGACTGCGTGTAGGCCCATTCGGCAGGCTTGATCTTCACGAAACCTCCCCAAGCAGCGTAAGAGCCGTTGAAGGGCAGATTCGCGCCGATACCCTTCGTCTGCGTGATGGCATTGTTGATGAAGAGCTTCGAGTCCGGTTGCTGGGCGAAGAAGTGGTAGGGATTCTGCCAGCCGCCGGAGATCGTGAGCATATCCTTTACCGGAAGCAGACCGCGCGATTCCCACGTGAGATAAAACGGCATCAGGCGCCACTCGGTGCCGACCTGGTAGGCTGAAGGATTGAAGGCCGGGCTAGCCCCCACGTAGGCGTTTGGATTGTAGCCGTCGCGCCAGCGTGCAGAGCCGTTGGCGCTGAGACCGGTGATGCCGAACATTTTTTCGAAGTCGAGTTTGATGCCGAGCGTGATTTCCTCGTCGAACGCACCATGCGGAGAATGAAGTCCGCCGCCCGTGATTCCATAGAACGTGCCCTTCCAGCTTCCGTAAGCGGAGACGCCGTGGCTCTCCAGCGTGTCGCGCGCACCAAACCAATTGCCGGAGGCGTATTTGCCATTCCACCAATCGGTGAGCGTTGCGGAGGATTCGGTCGCGGGTGCGGTGCCGGCTTTCAGGGGATGGATGGACGCGATGACAAGCGTCGCCGCGACTTGCGCGAGAATTTTGCGATGGATGGATG
>JBOHXO010000118.1:0-8730 GCA_050737475.1 Chthoniobacterales bacterium | reverse complement strand
CGTTGAAGGAGGCTGGCCGGCGAGATCGTTCGGTCGTCCGTTTTTTTAAGACGGATACTTTTCGAACTTCGGCACGGCGGGATTCATCTCGTCCCACGGATGTGCGTCGGAGGTCCACACCTCGGCTTGCAGGCTGAACCAGCTCGGATCGTCAAGGCTCGTGGTTCGGATCGCGACGATGTGCGGGACCGCGTCAGGCTTGCCGAGAACCGGCGTGCCGCATTCCGGACAAAATCCGCGGCGCGTCATGCCGCCCATTTCGCTCGGCGACGCGTGGTAGCGCGGCGAGCCTTGCGTGAGCTTGAAGGCTTCCGCCGGCACGACAACGAGCGACGCAAACGGCCCGCCGCTGGATCGCTGGCAATCCCGGCAATGACAGTGGAGCATGAACACGGGCGCAGCCGTGGATTCGTAGCGAATCGCGCCGCAAGCGCATCCGCCGGAGAAGGGGGTGGGTGTCATATTTTTTTTGTGTTTGAGTTGATGAACCTGCGCCCGCCTACCAGCTGCGCGTCTCTTCCAGCGACTCGCCGGTTTCCAGCAGGGTCTTGAGGCTGGAGAGGATGATCGGCCAGCCGTTGGAGACTTGCTGGATGAAGACCGACTGGCCCTTGTCCATTTCGTGCAGCACGGTGAACTTCACCATGTCGCCCTTGGCCTCGAGCGTGTAGGTCATGCGCGAATAGCCCTCGGCCTTCGCCTCGGGTTTGTATTCATTGCGCCATTTCAGGACCAGGTGCTTCGGCGGATCTACCTCGAGGACTTCGCCGCTATCAATCGTTGCGCCATCGGGTGCGACAATTTTCCACGGCGAGCCGACTTTCCATTCGCACTCCTGCACGGTGTCGAAGAAAAATTGTCGCGTGAATTCCGGCTGGGTCAGCGCCGCCCAGAGTTTTTCGGGCGTCGTGCGGATGAAGGTGACGTAAACAAATGTGCTCTTTTCCATGATGTCTATTTGGTTTTTGGTTTCGGTTTGGTTTGTTCGAGACCTCGTTTCAGCTCGCTCAACGCATCGAGGCGGTGGCGTTCGTATTTTGCGATCCAGCGCTCGGAGATCTCGTGCAGCGGCACCGGATTGAGGAAATGCAGCTTCTCGCGTCCGCGCCAGACGGTGGCGACGAGATTGGCCTCCTCGAGGAGAACCAGATGCTTCGTCACCGCCTGCCGCGTCATGTCCAGATGCGCGCACAATTCCGAGAGCGTCTGGCCGTTGCTCTTGTGCAACTGGTCCAGCAACTCCCGTCGGCTCGCATCGGCCAACGCTTTGAATACGGCATCCATCACGCCGCAATATATGCAACCATTTGGTTGCATGTCAAGCGGGAGATTTCCCAAAGCTGCAAAAAAACGCCCGGAATGAGTTCCGCCCTCCTTCCATTCGAGTCTCGACGCCGCCGTGCAAAGCGGTTCGAGTAAGAGAACACTCAACCCAAACAATATTATGGAAGAAGCAAAAGGACTGAACCGCCCCGTAAAACTGAAATCCGAACTCGCCGCTTTCCTGGGAGCCAAGGAACTCCCGAGGACCGAGATCACGAAGAAACTCTGGGATTACATCAAGGCGAACAAGCTGCAGACCAAGACGGAGAACGGCAAACCCGAGAACGCGGGGAAATTCATCGTCGCCGACGCGAAGCTGCTCCCCATCTTCAAGAACACCAAATCGAAGAGCAAATCGGGATCGGTGACCGATCTCACAAAGCTCAAAGAGGGTGAGACGATCAACATGATGCAGATGGCCGCCGTCGTCGGCGCGAACGTCGAATAAATCGGAACGGGCGCGCCGCTGGCTCAAGGCCGGCGCTCTCTTTGCGATTCGGAATGGCCACGGCGATCCACGACCGCCGTTTTTCCTTGGTCGCGCCTTCGGCCCGGGAACCACCGACATCATGTCCGGAGCTCTCGCGCGCATCCGCCGCTCCGTCCGCGGCCCGTCGCACCGGTGGTGGGCGCTCGGCGCCGTGCAATGCGGCAACTTCGCCGTCTACATGGACAGCTTCATCGTCACGCTCGCATTGCCCGCGATGGCGCGGCAGTTCGGCTGCGGCCTGCACGAGGTGAAGTGGGTGCTCGTCGCGTATCTCGTTTCGCTCACCGTCAGCCTGCTCCTCGCCGGGCGGCTCGCGGACCGCTTCGGCCGCCGCGCGATCACCATCGCCGGCATGGGCACGCTCGCCACGGGCTCCGCGCTCTGCTTCTTCGCGCCCAATCTCTCCCTCCTCATCGCCAGTCGCGCGCTGCAGGGCCTCGGCGGCGCCCTGGTGCTTGCAAACGTGATGGCGGAAATCGCCGCCCTCTTCCCGCGCGGGGAACGCCGCGGCGCCATGGCCGTGAATGCCTCCGTCCTCGCCATGGGCCAGGTCACCGGCCTGCTCGCCGGCGGCTGGTTCATCGAGACGCTCGGCTGGCACTCCATCTTCGGAGTCATCCTCGCCGTCACCCTCGTCGGCCTGCTCCTCGACTGGCTCATCCTGAGCCCGCCCGCCGCAAAGAATGAGGAATCCTCCTTCGACCTCGCGGGTGGCCTGCTCTCGATCCTCGCCGTCGGCGCGCCCTTCGCTCTCGTCGAGAGTCTCAGTTCGTGGAATGCCACGCAGACCGCGCTTCTTCTCGGCGGGCTCGTGGCGATCGGCCTCTTCGTCCTCGTGGAAGCGCGCGCGAGCCAGCCACTGCTCGACCTGCGGCTCTTCCGCCTCCGCGCGTTCACCTGCGGCTCGCTCGCCGCGCTGTTTTATTTCGCGGCCGTCACGTTCTGCTACTTCCTCGTGCCGCTCTATGCGCAGATCGTGCTCGGTTATTCGCCGCTCCACGCCGGCCTCATCATGCTGCCGCTCGCCATCGCCCTCACCACGGCCAGCCAGCTCGCGGGAAAAATTCCGCCGCGAATCGGCGCGCGCATCGTCAGCACGATCGGCATCGCCTGCGCCACCGCCGGCATCCTCGGCCTGTCGTTCCGCGGCGCGAACTCCTCACTGACCAGCCTCCTCGCCCTGCTCGCCCTCATTGGAGCCGGCGGCGGCATCTTCCATCCGCCGAACAACTCCGCCGTGCTCGGCCGTGTGCCGCCCGCCATCCTCGGCTCGGCCAACGGCTTCTTCACCACCGCGCGGAATTTCGGCCAGGCCCTCGGCGCCGCGCTCGCCGCCACCCTGCTCGCCACCGGCCTCAGCCACAGCGGCGCGATACTCACGCCCGCTGCCGGCGGCCTCCACGATCCCGGCCTGCGCGACCTTTACCTCGCCACCCAGCAGCACGCCTTCCATATTGGCGCCGCCTTCGGCCTCGTCGGCATCCTCCTATCCGCCTTCCGCGGCCCGCCGCCGCCGCTCACACCTCCGACGTCCGGGTAAAGCCGCCGCAGGTCAGCCATGCGCCGATAGAGGCCAAACGCCGCCGTCCTGTCGGTCGAGTTCCGCGCGGGGACCACAAGATCTCGACGGTGAATGGAAATCGAGCGCCTGCTCCTTCGCACCGCTGCTTTCAAAACCGCGGGGATTTATCCGGTAAAAAACCAGATGCCGCCGACTCAACCCTGAATCGCCGAGCGTCGCCGAACCAGGCCCCGCCCGATGAGCAAAGCCATGCCGAACGCGATGAGATAAGCCGCCGTGGATGGCTCCGGCACCGCCGTGACCTGAAGGCTTTCCGCGAAGGTGGTCGTTCCGTTGAAGCCGGCGTTCGGTGTATCGCCGACGCTGCCGGGAACGGTGAGGCTCGTGCCGATCGTCTCATTCGAGCGATACGCACTGGTGCTGATCAACGTGCCGACAAACGAGAACCCCTGTCCTTCCACAAGCCCCAGCGAGGAACGCGCGATCGAGAACGTGAACGGCCCCGTGCCTGCGCCGACCAATCCATTGCCCTGGACGAAGCCGAAGTTTGCGGGATTGGAAAGATCGAAGGTCCCCGAGAAAACTCCGGGTTCCAAAGTGACCGCGAAATCCGCGCCAAAGCCCGCTGCGAAAGTGGCCACGGTGCGACTGGGGTTGCCGGTATTCAGCCCGGAGATCGCCGTGCGTCCCCCATCAGCCGTATCCGTGAGCGTCGTCGTGGAATCCACACCGCCCGGGATCGAATCAATGTAGAGGATCAGCGCGTTTGCGTTGAAAGCGGTTCCGGTCGTGAGCGAGAAATCAAAGTTGAGCCCATTTTCCGTGACGGTCAGCGTCGAGCCGCCGATGGCGCCGCCGAATCCGGTGGCTGCGTTGCCATTGAAACTCTGGCCGTAAGCACTGATCGAAGCGCACACGAGCAACGCCACCGAGCCGAGCCAGAAAGAACGCGAAGGGGAAACCAAATGCGTGTTCATAACTAAGCCAACATATCTGTATGCGCGCCCGGGAAGTCAAGGCAATCGGCCCATGGAGAGCGTTCAACAGTTAACTGCCGACATCGTGTTTCGGCAGCCGGCCGTCCCGGGAAATTTCACGGGGGACTTGGGAAATCCCAACGATGGAGCGTGCCGCACTCCTCCCGATTATTTTCAATCCAGCGGTTTGAACATCAGTCCCAGCTCCTGTTCGAGCTCGGTGATCTTGCGGCGTTCGTTCGGCTCGATGAGGCAGATAGACACGCCCTTTTTCCCGGCGCGCGCGGTGCGTCCGGCGCGGTGGGTGTAATATTGCAGCTTCTCGGGCGGTTGATGGTGGATCACGAAAGAGAGCCCCTCCACGTCAATGCCGCGTGCGGCGACATCGGTCGCGATGAGGAAGCGCGTGCGTTCTTTTTTGAAGGCACGCATCACCTTGTCGCGGTCCTTCTGGCTGAGGTCGCCCTGCAGCACAGCGACGGAGATTTCGCGCTTTTCCAGCGCTTCGCCCAACCGGATCGCGCCGAGCCGGGTGCGGCAGAAGATCAGCCCGCGCTCGGTCTCCTGCGCCTCCAGGAAATTCGCGATCCAGTCGTCCTTGTCCTCGCGCGCGCACATTACGTAGCGATGCGAGATATTGCGATTCACGACGTTCGCCTTGCCGACCGTGATCACCTTCGGCTCGGACGACATGGAGTCCGAGATGAGGCGATTGATTCTCTCCGGAAACGTCGCCGAGAACAGCCACGTGCTGCGGCGCGAGGCCTTCGTCATTTCGGCAATGCGGACGACTTCCTCGCGGAAGCCCATGCTCAGCATCTCGTCGGCTTCGTCGAGCACGAGGTGCTTCACGGCATCGAGCCGGAGCGCGCCGGCCTTGAGCAAGTCGGAGAGACGGCCGGGCGTGGCCACGACGATGTGCGTGGGGCGCTTCAGTCGCGCGATTTGCAGGTCGATCTTGTCGCCGCCGCCCGCGACCTCGACGAAAATTTTGTCCTTCGAAAACTTGGTGAACTTGAAGAGCTGCTTGCCGATCTGCTGCGCGAGCTCGCGCGTGGGCGAGAGAACGAGCGCCTGCAGCTTCGGGTTGGTGGGATCGATTTTCGTGAGCAACGGCAGGCCGAACGCCGCGGTCTTGCCGGTGCCGGTCTGCGCCTGGGCGACGAGATCGCCGCCGTTCCCCATGAGATAGGGAATCGCGCTTTCCTGAATGGAGGTGGGTTTGGAGATGCCAAGCGCATCGAGGCCGAGAACGAGATCCTCCGGAACGCCGAGTTTTGAAAAGGGTGACATGGTTTAGGGAAAGGGTTGGCGCAGGCGGCGAAGCATGAGCTTCCATCGAGAATCCGGGAATGAGAATTTCTTTACGGCGCGGGCAACGCAGGTGGTGGCTTGCGAATGGCCTGCGGTTGATCTATCGAGGGATCATGACAGCGGAGGCGGCATTGGATCGGCAAATCGTGCGCTATCGCGAGATGACGGGTGAGCAGCGCCTGGCCATTGCGTTGGAGCTGCACGAGATGTCCTGCGATATTGCCCGCGAAGGCATCCGCCGCATGCACCCCAAGGCCGACCATGCGGAAGTGGAGCGTCTGCTGCGCCGCCGCCTCGAGCTTGCGCGTGCCGCATGAACGAGCGCGAGTTGCTCGTGGATTGCCTGCGCCGCTTGAATCGAAGCGGAGTCACGTATTACCTCACAGGCTCGATGGCGTGAGCGAAGAAATCCGGCCTAAAAACACCTGAAGGCCTGCCGAAAAGCGGGACCGACGTCGCTCTACCGCTGGACAATTACGGCGATGTGCATTCCCGATCGGCGGTGTGTAGACCTGTCCATTCCGTAAACAAGAACGCGGTGGAGGCCAGGCTCGAGATCCGGAATTCTCAGCGTCCAGCGTCCGCCTGACCGCGGCTTCGTCTTGCCCGAACGGTCGGCCATTTTCCAATGTACCGAAGCGACGGAGTTGTTGCAGATGCCGGTAATGATGCCCGTGCGCCCCGAAGCGAAAAACAAGCCATCGTTGCCGCCCTTTTCACCAATATTGATGGCCGGCTGGCCGTTGCCATCGCCCGGCTTGCCGCGATCGGGCCGCGGGGTTGCGGTCGGTGGTGGTGTTGGTGGTGTCGGCGGCACGATCGCGCCGGTGATTTTCGACACATACAGGACGCTCGCGCCGCCATAGATGCCGGCGTCAACGTCCGTGAGACGCATCGCGATGGAGAGGCTCACCGAAAGATCGGCGCCGATCGTCCCGCTCACCGTTTGCGTGAAGGTTCCTCCACCCGGTACCGTCCCGGCAATTGCTCCCGTGAATTTCGTGGCCCCCCCGGTGTGAGTGAGCGTCACGCTGCTGGACGTGAGATTGCCGCTGAAAAAAAGCGGAGCCACCGCGCCAGCCCCCGCCACGAAACCCACGGTTCCATAGGGAAGGACATTCGTCATGGGAGGCGTGGATGCAGGCGGATAAGTCAGCGTCACGACGTCGTCCACCGGGCTGGGAAGCGCGAGATCGTCGAAATAAAAATACGCGGTGGCATCGCCGTTCCACACCGTGCCCTGAAAGCTCAGGGACGTGTCCGACGCCGTGAAGGCCCCCAGGCTGACGCCGCCGGCCGTAATGGTTCCCCGTTGCGCGGGAAAGGTGGCGACCACCGTGGCATTGGCAGCTCCCAAGGATGCAAATGCCATGCCGGCCAGCCCCAAAAACAAAGTGACTTTTTTCATGCGGGCCTTCCGGTAGCGCAACTTAATAGACTATGCAAGGGCTCAAACACGGATACCGGCTGATATTTCGTCACAAACTCATGCGACGAGCGGTTTGCGACGAGATGGTGCCCGTCCGCGATCCTCTCCAATTCGCCTGGAGACCCATCCTGAACTCATACGAAGGCAGCTCTAAGGAATGCAGGAAGGCAGGAAAAAGGAATGGCCCGAAAATCTTCCTGTCTTCCTGCTTTCCTCAGAGTTTTTCCTCCCCTTCCTCCTGCAAAAAATATCGGAAAGTGCAGCAACCTCCACCGCGGCATCGCGGGATTCCGTTTCGATCGCCTTGAATCGCCCGGTGGAAATCAGCCAGGCACAGGGACTCTGCGGCACGCCATCCCGCGGCCAGCGCTCCAGCGCCGCGGCAAACGCATCGTGCACCGCATCCTCCGCCAGATCGAAATCACCCAGCAACCGAATGAGCGTGGCCAGAATCCGCCCGGACTCCGCCCTATAAAGCGCCTCCAGACTTTCGCGGATTTCAGCGTCTCCCGGCATCGAAGAACGGTATTGGCCGATCCACCCGGAATCCAAAGCGAAATCTTGCGGGGTTTTATCGCTTCGTCGCGCTTAACCAGCCCAACGCGGCCAAGGTTCACCGCAGAATCGCTCGAAGAGCTGCCGCCTTCGCTCGCTCTCGGAAAGCGTTGCTGGCAAAGACGCAAGAATTCGTTCCCTCTCCGCTGTTGCCATGCGGATGCCAATTAACATGCGCTCTTCGCCCGTCATACTCACAGAGACCAATTATTCAGACTTAGCTTCAAACCTATCCTTTGCTTTCGGTTCGCGAACGATAAGCGGCTTCCAACCTTGCGATGTGAAGTGATGCTCGACTTGTCGGCGCACATAAGGAGATAGAGTTGGAAAAAGTCGCACGGCCTCGCGTTTAGCAAGCTTTAGGCGTTCTTCCGAAAATTCTACAGTCAGAACGACCTCCCAAGCCTTCCGCGCCACTTTTTCGATCGCATCCGCTACTAAAGCATCGGAATGGGATTTCTTAGGTTGTTGAGGGGCGGATGGTGAGGCTGTTTTATTTAAATTGCGTTTCCGTTTTTGTGATTGCCGTCCGAGCTGAGGTTCTAGCAAGCGTTGGAGTGATTCGAACAACACTTGCTCCGGATTAGCCAACGACTTAAGGAAAGGATCCTGAAGCTCGCGACCGGCTTCGACGACCCCAGCGGCGAGCCATTCGACGGCTTCAGATACGTTACGCGGAGTCGGCGTTTTTAATTCGTCAGCTTTGCGGTTGTAGCCCTCAAAAAATCTTGCAGTCCGAGGATTTGGATTTGTAAGAGGGCCAAGCTGCGCGATCGCTCTAAGCGCTTTGGCATATCGGCAAGCGGTCTCGGCAAGCGATATCTTGCCGAAAGCGAAGCCCACACCATTGAAAACCATCCATATATCCTCGTCTGTTATTTGAGATGGATATAGGCGATCTGAAAGCGAAATACCTCCAATCCAAATATTAGCAATCACGTGTTCCCGATCTTTCCCTCGGTTTGCCTCACAGACACTCCATTCATACCAATATCCGCGAATTACTTCATTGTAGTCTACCTTAGCAGAAACGGATGCTAGACTGTCGCGAAAGGTTTGAGCGGCCTGTTTGTGTTCGCCGGCATTTCGGTAGGTTTTGCCTAAGTCAACTATAGAGACG
>JBOHXO010000117.1:0-4609 GCA_050737475.1 Chthoniobacterales bacterium | reverse complement strand
CGCGAAGATCGAAGGCGCTGGCACCCGCCGCATCATCATCGAGGGCGTGAAGGAACTGCACGGCGCGGAGCACACCGTCATCCCGGATCGCATCGAGGCCGGCACGTTTCTTGTCGCGGCCGCCATCGCCGGTGAAAAAGTCACGCTGCAAAAAGTCGATCCCGTCCATCTCGTCTCCGTCACCGATCCGCTTACGAAGGCGGGTTATGTGATCGAGACCGGCAAGGACAGCGTCACCATCAGCCGCAACGGAGCCAATCATCCGCTTGAGCTCGAAACCGAGCCGTTCCCTGGCTTCCCGACCGACATGCAGGCACAGATGTGCGCGTTGCTTGCGACGTCGGAGGGCATCAGCGTCATCACCGAGCACGTCTTCCCACAGCGATTCATGCACATCGCCGAGCTCAAGCGCATGGGCGCAAATATCGAACTGCAGGGCGCGACCGCCATCATCACCGGTGTAGAGAAGCTCAGCGGCGCGCCCGTGATGGCAAGCGATCTTCGCGCGTCAGCCGCGCTCGTCCTCGCGGGGCTCACTGCCGAGGGCACCACGGAAATTAACCGCGTGTATCACATTGACCGCGGCTACGAGAGCATTGACGAAAAATTGAATTTGCTCGGGGCAAATATCGAGCGGTTGAAAGGCTCGAAGTAGCGCGCCCCATTTCCGGGCATTGTCATGTTCGCGCCCGGGCGGTATTTATGCCGCATGCGTTTGCACCCCTCACTCGCAACGTTGCTGATCGCGCTGGCCGCAATCGCTCCGGGCCTCGCGCAGATGCGGACCTTCGCGGACGATCAAGGCAATACCACGCAGGCTGAATTGACCGGCGTCGTCGGCAAGGACGTCGTCCTGCGAAAGAACGGAGTTACGGTCCGTTACGCGCTCGCCGGCCTCTCGACGGAGGATCAGGCCTTCGTCAAAAACTGGCAGGTAAACCCGCCGGCCACTCCGCATCAACAGGTCCAGCTTTGGGCGAGGCAGGGTTTCAGTCCCGCCGGCACGTTTTCCGAAAACCAGAACACGCCGCCATCGCTGCCGAACATCCCGGGCGTCGTCGAAATCAAAAAACGCGAGACCTTCCATTACTACGACGTGAGCGTCTCGAATCCGGGCAGCGTCCAGGCGAACCGCCTCTCGCTCGCGTATCAGCTCTACGTGATCACCGCATCGGGGAACGTTGTCGTCGAGACGGGTACGGAATCCCTCCCCGGCATTGACCCGAGAACGACCGTATCGGTGGCCACCAAGGCGATCAGCTCGACCCGGACGAAAACGACGTCGCTGTCGTTGAGCGGCGGAACATCCAGCGGCGTGTCCATCGGCGAAAAAAGCAAGCGCTCCGCAGAACGCTTCGGCGGCGGCTGGGCGCGGGTCTATGCGCAGGATGGCTCCCTCGTCGGCGAATCCCGGCAATTGATTCCCGAGCTCGAGCAAACGAAACCCGCATGGGTCGGCCCCACGGGCGCCGACGGCGCGAAGATCAAGAGCCTCGATCAATTCGACCCGCTCATCGCGCAGGTCAAGGAACGCCTCGAAGCGCTCCGCAAATTGCTGGACTCCCTGCCTCCCCTCCCTCAGCCACCGGGCGACGGGAATCCGCCGCCGTTGCCGCCGGGAATGCCAAAGCCGCCGGGAAGCTGACTGCGTCAAGGGCCCGAGGCAGCCCTCAGTTCCGCGAGCCGGTCGCGTTCCAGTATTCCAGCATCGCTTTCGGAAGAAATTTTTCGAGTTTCTGGATTCGGGCGGCATCCAGCGGATGCGTGCTCATGAACGACAACGAGGAATCGTCATCGTGCTTGTCGCTCCACGCTTTCATGCGTTCCCAAAATACGATGGCCTCCTGCGGATCGTATCCCGCGCGCGCCATATACAACATGCCGACCTTGTCCGCCTCGTATTCCTGCAGTCGCGAATAAGGCAGCAGGACGCCGACCTGGGCGCCGGCGTCAAACACATCGCCCAGCTCCGACGGGGCATCCATCGCAGCCAATCCCACATCCACCGCAACTCCCGTGACCGCAGCCACAATTTCCTGCGACTGGCCTTCCTCGCCATGCCGCGCGGTGACGTGTGTCATTTCGTGCCCCAACACCGCCGCAAGCGTTGCGTCGCTGGTCGCAAGGTTGAACAAGCCTGTGTTCACACCAACCTTCCCTCCCGGCAGCGCAAACGCGTTGGGCTCGGAATCCTCGAAGACCACGAATTCCCATTTCACATTTTTCCGAGGAGCGATCACGGCAGCCAGCCGGCCTCCGACGCGTTTCACGGCCGCGTTATCCGCGCTGTTGTAGGAAATCTTTTTCTCCTTCTTGAGTTTCTGGAATGCGAGCGCGCTTTCCCGCGCCGTGTCCGACGAATCACTCATCATCAGCTGCATCCGCCCCGTTTCCTGCACCGTGCTGCAGCCGGTCAGCCCGCCCAGAATTCCTGCGGGGACGCCCGCGACCAACCCACGGATCACCACGCACCGCAAAAATCTCATGCGAGTGCTACAACGCGGCAGCGAGCGCATTGAGGATGTGCCGGTTGAAGTGGATCGGCAGTTGTTCGGCGTGGCGGATGTAGCGTCCGCGCGCCGGCTGCCCGCCGATCAAACCCTTTTGCACGGCATCGGTGAGTTCGTCGTCCTCGTTGCCGACTTCCTCGTTGAAGGCCATCAACTCCTTTGCCCAGGCCTCGTCCACGCCCGCGCCGAAATACTGTTCGGAGAATCCCTGCGCGCGATTCGCGCCCAGCGGCAGCCACACATCAATCGAGAGATTCGGAAAACCGGGGTTGATGTTGATGGTGAAGTTCGGGAAGAGCCAGTGATACTGCGCCTGTGTGATGGCGCCGGCGGCCGCGTATTTCGGCTTTTTGCCGGAGCCGCTGAGCGCGGATTCCTTGACGTGCGCGATCTGGCTCGAGAACCACTCGTGCGGCTCGAGCACGTAGGCGTCGGGATCCACGTCAATCATCTGGCTGAACCCGGGATGCGCGATCGCGCAGTGGTAGCACTCGAGGTAATTCTCGAGCATCACCTTCCAGTTCGCCCTCGCCTCCCAGTCGGTGCGGCCATGAAATTCCAGGTCGGTCAGCACGAGCCCGCAGCCCGCGATGATGTCGGGCAGGCGGCCGAGTGTTTGCGCGAGCGGAGCCGCATTCGCGTCGAGATTCACGAACACCCACGGTCCCCAGACCTCGGCCTTCGCGGACAGCAATCCAAATTCCGCCTTGCAGAAATCCGCATCGCCATCCGCGCGCGGCGCTCCCTTGAGCGAGCCGTCGAGGCCGTAGGACCAGCCATGATAGTGGCAGAGCATCACCTTTTTATTTCCGCAGCCTTCCATCACGAGATGGCGGCGATGACGGCAGACGTTGACGAAGGCATTGATGTGGTCACCCTCGCGAATGACGACGACCGGAGTGCGACCCACGGTGCCGGTGACGTAATCGCCGGGCTTCTCGAGCTGCGCCGTGCGGCAAAAATACTGCCAGCTCTTGTGGAAAAGGTGCGTGTATTCGAGTTCGGTGATGCCGGCGTCCGTATACCAATCGGCCGGGAAGCCGATGCCTTGTTCGAGATCGGCCTGGAGGGTTTTGATCGTGTCCGCGGTGAGGGTGTTCATGGGATGGATGATGGTTGGATAAAATTAAGCGGCGCTGGGCGTGGAAACGGCCCGGGGTTTGTAGCTCCACCACAGCAACGGGATGGCGCCGATCAGCACGACACTGAGGGCGAGAAATCCGACAAGCAGCGAAAAGTTTTCCGCGAGCGGGCCGGTGAGCATGTCGCCGCCAATCATTCCGAGCGCGTAGGCGATGTTGAACACGGCGTAAACGGAGGCGTATGCGCCCGGCGCGACGCGATCCGCGGCGTCGGCGAGTTCGGCGAGCGTGGGATTCATGGCATATGCATACGCGATGCTCACGAGGCACAATATCAAGGCGGTGAGATAGACATTCGGCGCAAGAACGAGCAGCGGTAATCCGACGGCCATCAGCAGCAGTCCCAGCGAAATCGTGTCGCGCAATCCCCGCCGCTCCGCCATGCGCTGCACGGGCGTGGTCACGAGCGCATAGGCAATTCCCGCCACCGTGAAAAGCGAGCCCACCACCGTCGGGGAGACGCCGAAATTCTTTGCGAGGTGCCCGGGCAGATGCGGCTCGAGCACGCCCCACCCGGCGGCGATGAGCGCGACGACGACCGCCGCCACCATCACGGAACGATCGCGCAGCAGGACCGGCAGCGGGTTGGAAAGATTGACCTGGCCGCGATCCCAGGGCAGCAGCGTGAGCCGCAGGAAGAAGTCCACGAGCACGATGCCGCCAGCCAGCCAGAACGGCGTGAAGTATCCGCCGAGGTCGAAAAGCAATCCGCCGGCGAGCGGCCCGACGAGCGAACCGACGGTCATTCCGACCATGGAGAGACCCATTTTCTGGACGCGATCCTCGGGGTAGCTTTCCGCGACGATGGCGAGTCCAGCAGTCCATGTCGCGGCGGCGGCGGCGCCCTGGAGAATGCGGGCGAACATGAGCACCCAGAAATTCGGCGCAAACGCGAAGACCAGCGTGGCGAGGAGCTGAATGAGCACGCCGGCGAGCATGGGGCGCTTGCGGCCGAGG
>JBOHXO010000116.1:0-2948 GCA_050737475.1 Chthoniobacterales bacterium | reverse complement strand
GTCGTTGATGCTGATCGCATCCACGAGCGTGGCCGACGCGATATCCCGCTGGTGACCGGCTGGCAATTGGTCCACCCACTGCTCGGCGGCCTGCGTGTCGTCAAAATTCAACCAACCGTTGACGACTCCGACGACGGCATGCTCCTGCAGCGCGGGATCCGTGATCTGCTTCGCCTGCGCGGCGGCGTCCTGCGGCGTGTTCGTCGCCCATTGCTCGAAGATGCCCTCGGCGGCGTCGAAGTTTTTCGGATACTTGGACTTGAAGTAGGCCAGTGCGGCCTTCGGATCGGACTTCGCCCAGCCGGAAAGCGCGCCGGTGACGGCCTCGTCCTGTGCGGCGCCGGCGGGAATTGCCTCCGCCCAATCAATGGCCTGCTTGGGGTCCTTGTCCGCGAGCGATTCGGCGATGCTGCCGCCGATGTTTTCGAGCAGCTCGGGATTGTTCAATTGCTTCACCTGCGCGGCGGCGGCGGCGGGATCGGAATCCGACATGGACCACATGACTTCCTCGACGGCCGCGGAGCGCTCGGCGGGGTCCTTGAGCCCCTGCGCCCATTGAAGCGCTTTTTTCGGGTCTGACTTGCCGAGCTCGGAGCCGATGTTCGACACCGCATCAATGCGCGAGTTGGGAGATTTCAAGCCGTTGGCGACGGCCATGGCCTGATCGAGCGAAGTTTTCGAGAGCTGACCGGCGATGCTCGCGAGCGCCGATTCCTGGGCGTCGCCGAGCAGCCACTTCTTGGCCCACTCGAGCGCGGCAGGAGGATTTTGCTCCGCGTAATAATCGGTCATCCACAACACCGCTTCCTCGAGATCGCTGGATGAGGCGGCCTTCTCGTTGAGCTGCGGCACAACTTTTACGAATGCCGGCACGAGCACAGGCCACGCATCCTTGCCCTCGTCGTCGGCGCCCTCGAGCTGATCGAGATATTCGAGGTAGCTCGACTGGTCGTCGTTCAGCCATTTCAAAAGCAGGAACTCCACGACCTTCGCGCGCAACGCAGCGTCCTTCACGCGCAATGCGCCGTCCATGATCGCCGGGTAACTTTCCGCGTTCGTCGAATTGATCTGCGCCGTCCACTCGTCATACGTGACGGGTTGCTTGTTGAATTTTGCGGGCGTGGCGTTGCCGGTCGCGGCTGGCGTGCCCGTGGAAGGCTTCACCGGGGTCGCGACCGCGGTGGGTGTTTCTGTTTTTGCGGGCGTTTTGGAGGCGGGTGAAAAAATCATTATCGCGCCGGCGATAATTCCAAGCAGCCCGCCAAGGCCAACGACCAAAAACCATGCGGGGAGGCCCGCTTTATTGTCAGATGCCGGTTTCGTCATAAAGGAAAGGGGTCAAACGTAAGCTCAGTCGCGCCAACTCTCAAGCAGCGGAAGTTTCGCGCAGGCTGTTCAATACATCGCGTATGTCATCGCTGGTCACGGAGTTGGAGACAAACGCACTGCCCGGACGTTCAAGCAAAACGAAGCGCACCTGGCCGGAATCGAATTTTTTGTCGCGCTGCATGGCACTGAGAATCGCGTCCGTCCCGAGGCTTTGCGGGACAAGCGTCGGCAGTTTGAATGCCTCGAGCGCGGCGACGATGCGCCGGGCGTCGTCCTTCGCAAGGCCGGCCTTCGCGACGGAAAGCAGCACTGCGGCGTGCAGGCCGATGGCAATTGCCTCGCCATGCAGGAATTGCCCGTAGCCCGCGGTCTGCTCGATGGCGTGGCCGACCGTGTGGCCGAAATTCAGCAGCGCGCGCTCGCCGGTGGTCTCGCGCTCGTCTGCGGCGACGATGCGCGCCTTGATCGCGACATTGCGCGCCATGAGTTCCGCAAGACCGTTTCGTTTTTTCGGATCGAGCACGTCGAGCATGGCGGCATCGCGAATGGCCGCATGCTTGATGACCTCCGCGAACCCCTCGTTGAACTCACGTTCCGGCAGCGTGAGCAGCGTCGCGGGATCCGCGATCACGAGCAGCGGATGATGGAAAACACCGAGAAGATTTTTTCCACCGGGAGCATTCACGCCCGTCTTGCCACCGATCGCGCTGTCCACCTGCGAGACGATCGTGGTGGGAATCTGCACATACGGAATGCCCCGGTAATAAATGCCGGCGACGAATCCCGCGAGGTCGCCGACCACGCCGCCGCCGAGCGCGACGAGCAGGGATTTGCGGTCCAGGCCGGCGGCGATCATTTCATCCGCGATGTGCGCGGCCATCTCCATGCTTTTCGAGGCTTCACCGGCAGGCACGGCGATGAGCACCGGCTCGAAACCAGCCGCGCGCAACGACTCCGTCACCACCCCGGCGTAGATCGGCGCGACGTTTGAATCCGTCACGAGGGCGACCCGTCCGCCGTTGTGCAACGGACGGATTTTTTCGCCGCAATGCGCGAGCAGGCCGTCGCCGACCCATACTATGTAGGGGCTGTGCGACAGCGCGACATCCACGGTCAGCAGGCCGTTCTCACTCATGGCCACAGCATTCCGGCACCATCACGCAAAGTCCATCCTCCTCTTTTTCAGGACTTTCATGCACACTCGGTGTCGAATGGGATTCGACCTGCTCGTCACCGGCATCATTTTTCTGATGCACCTCGCAGGAATTTTTTGCGCATTCCAGGCGATCCTTATTTCGCGCACTCCGCAGGCCGCCATCGCATGGGTCATGGGCCTGGTTCTCTTCCCCTATCTCGTGCTGCCGCTCTTTGCGGTTTTCGGCAGCTCGCGATTTCGCGGTTACAAACTTGCGGGTGACATGGACGATCCGGCGCTTTCCGCAATCCTCGAAAAAGCCCGGGCGGCGCTCGAACCGCACCATTCCGACCTTACCGAGAAATACCGCGACTCCGCGCATCTCGCCGAGCGGCTTGCGCACATGCCGGTCACCTCGGGAAACGACGCCAGGCTGCTCATTGACGGCAGGGAAACCTTCGACGCCGTCGGCGAGGCCATAGAT
>JBOHXO010000115.1:0-3168 GCA_050737475.1 Chthoniobacterales bacterium | reverse complement strand
CCGTAGTAGTCGATGTCGCGCGGGTCCATGCCCACCCGCACCCCCTTGCCGAGATCGGTGTAGCGGCGGTAGCATTCATCGAGTGCGGAAGGGAGCACGATCTGGCGTCCATTCACCATGCCGCGGTTGAGGTGGAGTTGAAGGAAGGCTGCGAGATCGAGAATATTGCCGCTCACGCCGCCGCTCGGCGCCTGGGCATCCGCGGGCCGCACGAACGCCGGCACGGGCTTCCCGTTGACAATGACGTGCAGTGAGGCGCGGTCGGGATTCCGTGCAAACTGGCGATAGACGGCGGTCGCGCTGTTCATGCCGATGGGGCGCAGGAACAGGTCCCGGAGCGCCGCAGGATAGGCCTGACCCGTGACCGACGCCGCTGCGACGCCGCCGATGGTGACGCCGAAATTCGAGTACTGCCACTTTTTGCGGAAATCCTTCGCGGCGGCGACGAATCGCATCCGGTCGAGAATGGTCCGTTGCGGCAGGCCGAGGCCTTCCAGGACTTCGCCCGCCGATCCCGGCAGGCCGCTGCGCTGGTCGAGCATGTCGCGGATCGTGGCCAGACGCGTGGGCCGCGGGTCGGCGAACTCGAACCCCGGCAGCAGGTCGTGAATCCGGTCGTCCCAACTCAGGCGTCCCTGCGAGACCAGCATCGCGGCAAAGGTGGCGGTGATCGGCTTTGACACCGAGGCGAATTGGAAAAGCGTCGCGGGTCGGATGGGTCGCGACCGGCCCGCCTCGCAAACTCCGGACGTCAGCGGATAAATGCGGTCGCGGGTGACGACGGCGAGCGCCATGCCTGGCGTATCGAAGCCGCGGCGAAAAGCGATGGCATGTTTGCGGAGCTGCGGAAGCAACGCCTCCACCTTCGCATCCTGCTCGGCCACCGTTTCCGCCGGCAGTGTCGTCAGGCAGACGGTGAAGAGACCAACAACGAGCAAAGCGATGTTCCGTTGCACTGCCCGGGAGCTTGTTCATTTTGACCGCTATGGCAAGCCAGCTGCTGCCGGTGGATGCCGAAATGAGGGACCGTTCCATGCCTTCCGCGGGAGCAAACACGCCCATCGCTCTGGCCAGTCCGTGAAAAAGAGCCTACGCCTGTCGACGTGAAGTTTTTCCATCTCCTCGCGCTCGGCCTCCTGGCCGGCACAGCCGTCGCTGCGGCAGGCGATTCCGCGACCTCGGGTCCGGCGGCGCGAGCCCGCGAGACGCGCGAGGCCTGCCACTGCGACGTCTCTGCCCACAAGGTCCGTTTCGTCACGGTCGAGCCTGGCGTGCAGCTCGAGGTGCTGGACTGGGGCGGTCGCGGAGAACCGCTCGTCCTGCTCGCCGGGCTCGGCGACAACGCGCACGTCTTCGATCAATTCGCCTACCAGCTCAATGATCGTTTCCACGTCATCGGCATCACGCGCCGGGGCTTTGGGCGATCCAGCCAGCCTGCGGGCGGCTATGATGTCGCCACCCGCGCTCGTGACGACATCGCCGTGCTCGACGCGCTGCGGATTGGACGGGCCACCTTTGTCGGGCATTCCATTGCCGGCACGGAAATGAACGTGCTGGGCGCCGATTACCCGGATCGCGTGCGAAAACTCGTCTACCTCGATGCGCTGGATCTCGGGTCCGGAGGATGGGCCGCGCTCCCTCAACCGCCCTCAGCCCCTGAGCTGAAGCCCGCGGACCTGCGATCCGTGCAGCGTCTCGCCGCCGCCGACGCCCGCGACGATGGCTACCGCAAGCCTCTCGCCGCTCTCTGCAATTCCGTGGTGACTTCCGCCTCCGGTCGGGTGGTTGGCGCAATCACGCCCCCGGAGATTTCCCAAAAAATTATCGAGGGGTTGCGACCGGCGGACTACGCCCGCATCCAGGCCCCGACCCTCGCGATTCTTAATCACATCACCCCGCAATATCGCCTGCCCTACTACGACGACCTGCCTGCCGCGCAACGTCGCGAGTTCGACAGCAGCATCCGGGCGCTCTCCAAATGGAATACCGGAGCGATCTCGAGATTTCGCGCCGGCGTGAAAAATGCGCGCGTCATCGAACTGCGCGACGCGAACCACTATGTGTTCATCGTGGATGAATCGCTCGTGGCCAGGGAACTCCGCCGCTTCCTGCCCGGCAAATAGGGCATTCTGTCGTCGCACTCCGATGGGCGCGCCGGAAGAACTGACCGCAAAAGGATATGCGCCTAATGCCCACCGAGGTTCTCCAAGTCGGTTGTCATTGCAACGAAGTCACCTCCAAAGATTGCGATCCAGCGTGCGGTATTGGATCGCCTCGGCGAGGTGCTCGCTGCGGATCGCAGGTGATTCCGCGAGGTCGGCGATCGTGCGCGAGACTTTCAAAATACGGTCGTAGGCGCGGGCGCTGAGCTGGAGTTCGCTCATTGCCATGCGGAGCATTTCCTGGCTCGCGGGGTCGAGTTTGCAGTGGGTCTTGAGCTGCGCGTGCGACATGCCGGCGTTCGCGCGGGTGCGGCCGCCTTTGAATCGCGCGGATTGGATTTCGCGCGCGGCGACGACGCGCTCGCGAATCGCGGCGGACGGCTCCGCGCGTTCGTCACTGCTGAGTTCTTTGAACTCCACGGCGGGCGCCTCGACGTGAATGTCAATGCGGTCGAGCAGCGGGCCGGAGATGCGGTTGCGGTAGTTTTCGACCTCGCGCGGCGAGCAGCGGCACTCGCGTTTGGGATTTCCGAAGTAGCCGCATTTGCATCGCTGCGTTACCTTTTTGCAACTTGCGGTTACAGAGTAAAAAGCCGTTACCGAGAGTTTATCCGAAGCAAGTTGTAACGATTGGGGATGCTATCCGCAAACGGAGACTCGATCTTCGGTTACTACAAAAAGACGTAGCGGCACGCCTTGGATGCGACACCGACAGCGTGTGCCATTGGGAAATTGGCCGCAGCTACCCCAAAATTTGCTTTTTCAAACCTATTGTAGAGTTTTTAGGATATAGCCCTTTTCCGGTCAAAGACTCTATTGCCGGACATCTTGTGAACTACCGCAAGATACGGGGCTGGACTCAAAAGCATTTCGCCGCGGTCATCGGCATCGATCAAGCAACTCTCGCCAAATATGAACGCGGCGAGCGTATTCCTGCGGGCAAATATCTTAAAAAAATCGAGGGGTTCATTCCCCCAGATGTGTCGTAAGGCCGGATGCCTAACGG
>JBOHXO010000114.1:0-1848 GCA_050737475.1 Chthoniobacterales bacterium | reverse complement strand
CTCGTATTCCGGGCTGTCTTTTTGGATTTGTGAGAGCAGGCTCACACAGAATCGAAATTTCTGCAGCGCCTCATCCAGCTTGCCCTCCATCTCGAGCTTCTCGCCCGAGTGGTAGCTTTGCCAGACCTGAACAAAACGGTCCCCGGGATCATCCGCAGCACGGAGCATCGCCACGCTGGAAAAAGCCCAGAGCAGCGCCAGCAACAGCGGGGGAACGCTCCAGAGTCGCATAGTCGAACCGCGTAACGTATCAGGGAGAACCGGCGAAAACAACCGGCTTCCCGCAAATTCCCGTGAGGAGATGGGTGACGTTTTGTTCACACTTTATTCACAGCTTGACAGGACCTCCGGGGCGGGTTACCAGCGGCGCCTAGCGGGGCACAACCCCCTATTTGAAAACGCCATGGAATACGCATTGGACAGACCCGTTCTCGTGCTTAACCGGCTTTGGCAGGCCGTGAACACCTGCAGCGTGCGCCGGGCGCTCACGCTCCTCTTCCAGGGCCATGCGCAGGTGGTGCGCAACGATGCGGACAATAATTTTTTCACGCACGACTTCGGCTCGTGGCGCGAATTCTCGATCTCCGAGCCCGAGCAGGAAATGGTGCGCACGACCTCGCTGCACATCCGTATTCCGCAGGTCATCGTGTTGCTGATGTTTGATCGCCTCCCGAAAAAGGAGGTCAAGTTCACGCGCCACAATGTCTTCGAGCGCGACAAAAACACCTGCCAGTATTGCGGAGAGGTTTTCGAGCGCCGCGATCTCAATCTCGACCACATCTTTCCTCGCGACCGCGGCGGACAGACGACGTGGGAAAACATCGTGTGCTCGTGCATCCCGTGCAATTCCCGCAAGGGCAACCGCCTGCCGCATGAGGCCGGCATGCATCTCCTGCGCAAGCCGAAGCGGCCAAAGTGGCGTCCGTTTGTAAATCTCACGTTCCCCAGCCCTCACCACGAGAGCTGGAAGCACTTCATTGACTTCGCCTACTGGAACGTCGAACTCGGCGACTGAAGAAATTTTCGCGTCTCGAAAATCGAGATTCGTAAATTCCTAGGCCGGCGCCTGGAGCATCAGCGTCATCACGACGGCCGCGAGGAATCCCACCGCACCGAGCGCGCCGATGATCATCGCGGCGAGCGAGAGGGGATCGGTTTTTTCCTTCGGCTTCGGGAAGGGCGATGCGTTCACGAAATTCGTCGGGCGCGCGCTGTCGCTGCCAAGGCTCGCCGTAGCTTTCTCCGACTGCGGAAGCGGGGCCGACGACGATGTGGATTTCACGTCGGCCGCGAAGATGGATTCGATGCTTCCAAAGCGCACCTGGTCGCCATCCTTGAGGATCGCGCTCGTCGTCTGCTCGCCGTTCACGAACGTCCCGTTCGTCGAACCCTTGTCGTGCAGGTGGTATTCGCCGCCCTCGAGCACGAGCTCGGCGTGGTGACTCGAGACCGAGCCATCCTCGATCTGGATCGTGTTGTCGGGCAGGCGACCGACGGTGATGGTTTCGTCGGTCAGTTCATGGACGGCCTGGTTGTCCTCGGAGAGATAAACGCGAATCTGGGGCATGATCGTGAATTAGCAGCGGGCCTTCGTTTCATCAACCGTTTTGGCAAACTGATCGAAGAAGTAGGCGGCGTCACGCGGGCCGGGCGAGGCCTCGGGGTGGTATTGCACGCTGAACACCGGCAGATGCTTGTGCGCGAGGCCGGCGCACGTGCCGTCGTTGAGATTCACGTGCGTCACCTCGACGTCGTCGGGCAATGAATCCGCATCAATCGCGTAGCCGTGATTCTGCGAGGTGATCGCGATCTTCCCGGTGCGCAAATCCTTCACCGGCTGGTTCGCGC
>JBOHXO010000113.1:0-1522 GCA_050737475.1 Chthoniobacterales bacterium | reverse complement strand
AGTTCGACGCGGAGGCGTTTCGCGCGCTGATCGAATTCCAGATCGCGGAAGGCATTTCCGGCATCGTTCCCGTCGGCACCACCGGCGAGTCGCCAACCGTCACGCACGAGGAGCACATGGAGATCATCCGCGTCGCGATCGAGACCGCCAAAGGCCGCTGCAAGGTCATCGCCGGCACGGGCTCGAATTCCACCGCCGAGGCCATCGCACTCACCGTCGAGGCCGAGAAAATGGGCGCCGACGCCGCGCTCCTCGTCGCGCCGTATTACAACAAGCCCACGCCCGAGGGCCTCTACCGCCACTACCGCGCGATCGCGGAGTCGGTGAAAATTCCGCTCATGCTCTACAGCATCCCGGGACGCTGCGGCATCGAGATTGACGTGCCCACCGTCGTGCGCCTCGCGAAGGATTGCCCGAACATCCATTCGATCAAGGAAGCCGGCGGCACGGTCGAGCGCGTGAGCCAGCTTCGCGCCGCGTTGCCCGACAGCTTCGAGATCATTTCCGGCGACGATTCCCTCACGCTTCCGTTTCTCTCGGCGGGTGCGATCGGCGTGATCAGCGTCGCGTCGAACATCATTCCGCGCGAAGTCGCGCACCTCGTCGCCGCATGGCTCAAGGGCAAGCCCGAAGCCGCGCAGATGCTCCACCGCAAGTGGTATCCGTTTTTCAAGGCGATCTTCGTCGAATCGAATCCCGTGCCCACGAAAGCCATCCTCGCATGGCAGGGCAAAATGATGCCAGACGTGCGCCTGCCGCTCGTGCAAATGACGGAAACCAACGTCGCCGGACTGCGCGCCGTCGCCGCGGAATACGGACTCCTTTGACATGGCGCTCCGACTTTTGATCAACGGCTCGAAAGGACGCATGGGGCAGGCGCTCATTGCCTGCGCGGGCTCCGATCCCGAGTTGGAAATTGGCGCGGCGATTGATGTCGGAGACGATTTCGCCGCCGCGCTCGCGAAGAGCGACGTGGTGATTGATTTCACGCACGCCCCGGTCACGGCCAGCGTCGCGGAAGCCTGCGCCGCCGCCGGCAAGCCGCTCGTCATCGGCACCACGGGCCACGACGACGCCCAGCGCGCCGCGATCACCGATTGCGCAAAACGCATCCCGATCGTCTTCGCCCCGAATTTCAGCATCGGCGTGAACACGCTTTTCTGGCTCACCCGCAAGGCCACGGAAATCCTCGGCCCCGCCTTCGATCTCGAGGTCGTCGAGATGCATCACCGCCTCAAGAAGGATGCGCCCAGCGGCACCGCGAGGCGGCTGGCGGAAATCCTCGCGGAGGCTCGCGAGCTGAGCTACGCGAAGGACGTGCGCCACGGCCGCGAAGGCATGGTCGGCGAACGCACCGGGACCGAGATCGGCATGCACGCCATCCGCGGCGGCGACGTGGTCGGCGACCACACGGTCATTTACGCAAATGTCGGCGAGCGCCTCGAACTCACGCACAAAGCCTCGTCGCGCGACACCTTCGCCACCGGCGCCCTGCGCGCCGCCAAATGGGCCGCCGCAAAGC
>JBOHXO010000112.1:0-2642 GCA_050737475.1 Chthoniobacterales bacterium | reverse complement strand
GGTTCAGGATGCCCGCCGATTGCCCGGCGAAGCTGCCGTAGACCATGTCGAGATACGGCACTCCATTCGCGCCCTCGGCCGACATGAAGCTATTGTAGGCGGAGAACACGGACGCCCGGTTCACCACCGCAGACTGGCCTATCGGGTAAATGGGCTGGCCGAATTGCTTGCTGGGCACATTGGTCTGCCCGTTGAGCGTGAGGCTGATCGGGAAGACGAATCCGTCCACTGTCTGCACGTCCATCGTTGCAGGCGTCCCGACCGGAATGGTGATCTCGACGATCGAGTAGATATAGCCGCCGGGCGGATTGGCCGGCTGGTTCCCGAAGGCGACACTGGGCGCGCCCGATCCCGCGGGAACGACGAAAAAATACACGCGGCCGCCGGTGAACGCCGTGTTCGTGTCGAGCAGGATTTGCGTGAGGCCGCCAGAGCCGACCTTGTAGCTGTTGATGGTGCCGCTGCTTTGCGAAACGAACGTTCCGCCGGAATTCATCACGAGGTTGCTCGATGTGCTGAAGCCCATCGCGTAGATGGTGTATTGTGAGGAATCGAGGCCGGAGTTATTGACCAGCTGGAGGGTATAGTTTGCGGCGGATGCCCTGCCGGCGGTGAGCATGGTGAGGGCCGTCAGGACAAGGGCGAGGGCTTTCAGCGGGGGGCGCAGCTTCATTGACGGAGCATAGGGAATTTTCCCCTTTCCGCAAGTCGGGCCGCAATTTAGCGACTACCCTTTCGGCGAAAATCCTGCATCGTATTTCCATGCAGCATTGGCAAAACCGCAATCCCGCAAATCTCGATGATGCGCTGCCGGAAATTTCCGCGTCCGACGTGGAGACCGCGGTCGCGAATGCATCCGCCTCCATGGCAGCCTGGGCGAGGACACCGCTCGCCGGCCGCATCGCCGCGCTGCGCGAATGCCAGGCGGCGATTCGCGCGAAGTCGGAAAATCTCGCGCAGTTGATCACACGCGAAACCGGCAAGCCGATCGTCGAAACGCGCGGCGAACTCGGCGCGGTGGTCGCGAAGTTCGATCTCACCATCGCGGATGCGGAGGAATTCGTCGCGGACCGCGCAGTCGCCGACGGCCCCCACCCCGCGCTCGTGCGCTCGAAGCCGCGCGGTCCGGCGGCGGTGATCGCTCCATTCAACTTCCCCATCCACCTCGGCCACGGCGCGACGGTCGCGTATCTGCTCGCCGGAAATCCCGTGCTCTACAAGCCCTCGCCGCTCGCCGCGGCCACCGGCAATGCCTACGGCAAACTCATGGCCGCCGCGCTGCCGCCGGGCGTTTTTCAAATCGTGCAGGGCTGGGGCGAAACCGGACGCGCATTGTGCCTTCATTCCGGCGTGCGCAGCGTGTGCTTCACCGGCTCGATTCCCGTCGGCACCGCACTGGCAAAGGATCTCGCCGCCGACTATTCGAAATCCCTCGCGCTGGAACTCGGCGGAAAATGCGCAGGCATCGTCTGCGCAGACGCAAATCTCGAACAAGCCGCCGACGACATCGCGCAGGCCGCCTACCTCACCGCCGGGCAGCGCTGCAATGCAACGAGCCTCGCCTACGTGCACGAATCGCTCGTCGAGGATTTCCTCGGAAAACTCGATGCCGCGCTCGGCGCGTGGTCGCCCGGCGATCCGCAGGAGGAAACGACAAAGCTCGGCCCCGTCGTGAGCGCAGCCGCACTGGAGCGTTATCAAAAACTGCTCGCGCTCGGCATTGGCGAGCCGTTCCTGCCGGGCGGCACGCCGGAGTTCATCAACGCGAAGCGCGGCCACTGGGCGACGCCCGCGGTCGTTTGCTGTCACGATTTCGAGCAACTCGCGAAGTCGTCGCTATTTCGCGAGGAAAGCTTCTGCCCGATTCTCGCGGTCGTTCCATTCACCGACGACGCGGACGCCGTGCGCATGCACAACACCTCGCCCTTCGGCCTCACCAGCTCGATCTTCACCGCCGACCGCGCGCGATTCGACGTCATTGGCGAGCAATTGCGCGTGGGAAATCTTTACTGGAACCTGCCCACGACATTTTCGCCCTCGACGCTCCCCTTCGGCGGACTCGGCATCTCCGGCAACGGCAAGCCCGGCGCACGCGGCTTCATCCGCTTCGCCGCCGACGAACAAGCCGTGCAGTGGAGGAAGCAGTGATGAGTGACAAGTGAGGCGTGATGAGTTTTCATCTCATCACTTGTCACTCATCACTCGTCACTACCAATGAAACGCGGTTTTCTCGACAAGCTCATCAATCGCCTCGGCGTCGTGCAGCCCGCCGACATGCAGGGCTACCTCGTCGAGCTGGCGCGTGAGAAAGGATTTCTCGAAACGATATTCAACGCGATTCTCGAGGGCGTCATCGTCACCGATCCCAAGGGCCGCATCATCTGGCTGAACAAGGCTGCGTGCGGGTTCTTCGCCATTGAGGCGGATGCGAGCATGGGCCGGCAGCTCAAGGACGTGGTGCGTGGTCTCGACATCGAGGCGATCACGGCGTCCGGCCAGGTCGTGAACCGCGACCTCGAGGTGTTCTATCCGGAAACGCGCACGTTGAATTTCTACGTCGTCCCGCTCATGGACGACGATGGCGACGAGATCGAGGGCCACGCGGTGATCCTGCGCGACGCGACCGAGACACGGCGCTCCGC
>JBOHXO010000111.1:0-1867 GCA_050737475.1 Chthoniobacterales bacterium | reverse complement strand
GGCACGGGCGGCATCCTCGACCCGGCCAGCCGGGGTGATGATGAATTGGTCGGCGGCGATCACGAGCTCCGCAGCCGCGCCTTCGCGGGCGCAAGGATGAGCGGCATTGACGAGGCGGCGACGGCGCTCGAAGTCGGAGGCCAGCGCGGCCTCGGGATCGAGGGCGAGCATGGTCTCCCAATTCTCGGTGGAAGCGACGAGCGTGACGAGCCGATGCTGGCGCAACTCGACGCCGAAATAGCCGGGACTCCAGAGCGTGCCCGCCGAGTGGTAGCCGCGCTCGGATTCGATCGCGTAGCCGACGTCATTGAAGCGCCCCCCCCGATGGGTGAAGGTGGCGTCGCCATCGTGGACATGAAAGCGCAGCGACGGATAAGTCGGCGAACTGACCTCGTAACGATGGCCGTGGATCGTCAAGCCGTAGTCCTCGGTGAGGGGGGCGCCGAGATTCTCCTCGTGGCCGCGAAAGTGCAGGCCGGGCCGGAGTTCCATGTGGATGGAATCATGGCCGGAAAGCAGGCGGTAAAAGATGTGCGCGGTATTCTGCCGATGGACGAGGAGCACCCGTTTTTCGAGGACGACGCCCTCGGCCTCGAAACGCCAGGTAGGCAGGCCGTTCTCAATACTGAACTCGCTGACGTAGTGGCTCTCGCAAGCTTCATCGCCGGGGCGGCAGGGCTCCTCCCCGCCGATCAAAATCGTGCGACCATCGGGCAGGCGGAGACTTTCAGCGAGATGATTGAACATCACCACGCGGCCCAGCGGCGCGGGCAGCGCCGCAACCAGGAGGCCGTGGTAGCGGCGGGAAACCATGCCGGAAATCGTGCCCGAAGCGTAGCCCCCGAGGCCATTGGTGATCAGCCATTCGCGCTGCAAGAGTTGCCGCGGGGTCGCCTGTTGCGCGCGGGCGATGTCGATTTTGCGGATGTAGTCGCTTTGCATAAATCAATGGTGGGGCGAAACGAAAAGGAGGGCGCTATTGGCCGGGAGGATCCAGCCTTCCTGCGCCCGGAAACAGTCGGCCATCCCCGCGCCCCCATAAGCGGGGTTTTCACTCGACCAGCGAAGCGTCCATGGGCCGAGTTCCGGCGGTCCGAGCAGGGGTTCAGGCGTCGGGCGGAGGTGATATTCGCGACCGAGATTGACGATCAAAAGGCGGTCGCCGGCTGGCCCGCCAAAATACCGAAGCACAAAAGAATGCGGGCCCAGCACGGCGCCATCCACCGACCCTTTTTTGGCCCTGCCGATCACCGGATCGCCGTGCCGCAGGCGCAGGAGATCGCGGTGCAGTTTCCAGGCCTCCCGGTGCTTCTCACGCTCGGAATGGTCGAGTTGCGAACGCCGGAAAGTTTCCTCATCAGCCGGCTCTGCGAGTAATCCAGCCGCGTGGCAGATCTCGATACTCGGAAATTGCCCCATGAATTTTTTCCGCCCCTCAGCGACGAGTCGGGCGAGTGCCGGTTCGTGATGGGCGAAGTAGAGAAAGGGATTCGAGGCGGCGAATTCCTGACCTTGAAAAAGCATCGGCGTGCCAGGGCCGAGCAGCAGCAGCGCGGTGAGCGCGCGAACCACGCCGGGATGCCCTTCATCCTGCAGGCGCCGGCCCCAGAGGGTATTGGCGACCTGATCGTGGTTCTGGAGAAAAGTGACGAAGCTCGCCGGCTCGAGGTCGAGGCCTGGTGAACCGCGGCCCGTTTTCTGCCAGAAATAGTGCTGCCCCTGAAAGAGAAAGCCCCGCTTGGCCGCCGAGATGAATTCCTGCGGAGACCCCTGATAGTCGCTGTAGTAGGCCTCGCTGCGGCCGGTCAGGGCAACCATCGCGCTGTGGTGAAAGTCGTCGTTCCACATCGCGTCCAGCCCATAGCCC
>JBOHXO010000110.1:0-1567 GCA_050737475.1 Chthoniobacterales bacterium | reverse complement strand
TATCAATTTCGTCCAGTTTTTCATGCAGTTTGGAGGAGCGGCTTGGAGGCCCGGCCGGGACGGGTATTGATTAAAGGGGCTGCTTCGGTGTTACCCGACGTTCTGCAGTAGTTACGATAGGTTTTGCCGGCGCACAAGGGTTTTTCAACGGCTCATCAGAGAGCGTTGATACTCAGGGAAATACAAACCGCGCCGAAAGTCTCCTTCCGGCGCGGTTCGAAACCAGGACTATACTGGTCTAGTGACCCAGTATGGCGAAGTCGTAGGCCGAGGCGAAGCCGCCATTGCTCGAGCCGGTGACCGTGATCATCACGTAACGGCCCGAGGTGGAGACGGCGCCGGGCGAGTAGCCGTTGACGGTGTTCGTGGTCTTGTCCACGACGAGGGTGTAATTCACGTCGTCGTTCGAGACTTCGACCTTGAACTTGTAGGCGCGCGTGGTCGGCGCATACCACATGAAGTTCATCGCGGAGATGGTCTTCACGGAACCGAGGTCCACTTTCCACCACTGCGGGAACGTGCCGTTTGCGGCCGCCCAGCGTGAGGTGGTGCTCGCGTCGTTGCCGTTGGTGACAATATTGCCGGCTTCGAACGAACTGGCGGTCACCGTGGTCCGGTTGAGCGCGACGTTCGTATCGCCGGCGGCATTGACCGTGATCACGAGCGTCTTGGTGTCCGTGCCGGAGGCATTCGTGGCCGAGATGCTCGAGTTGATCGTGCCCGCCGCTGTCGGCGTGCCGGTGATCGCTCCCGTCGTCGTGTTGATCGAGAGCCCCGTGCCCGTCAGGGCCGTGGCGCCGTAACTCGTCGGCGTGTTCGTCGCCGTGATGTTGTAGGTGAACGCGGTGCCCACCGTGGCGCTCGCCGTGAGCGAGCTATTGATCACCGGCGGCGAACCCGCGGCGCTGATCGTGATCACGAGCGTCTTCGTGTCCGTGCCGGAGGCGTTGGTCGCGGTGATGGACGAGTTGATCGTGCCCGCCGTGGTCGGCGTGCCGGTGATCGCTCCCGTCGTCGTGTTGATCGAGAGTCCCGTGCCGGCCAGGGCCGTGGCGCCGTAGCTCGTCGGGGTGTTCGTCGCGGTGATGTTGTAGGTCAACGCGGTGCCGACCGTGCCCGATTTCGTGAGCGCGCTGTTGATCACCGGAGCCGATCCTCCGCTGCCGGTCGTGCCCATGATCGCAAACTCCCACAGCGAGTAGCCGTAGGCAGGAAGGATGCGGACGTTGCCGGTGACACGGACCCACTGGGCCGTCACTGCGCCGCCGGGGGCCGCGTAGGTGAGCGGGTTGGCCGTGCCGGTGACGGTGTTGCCGGTGACCGTGGCGATCGGAATGTTGAAGTTCGTGCCATCGGTGCTGGCCTCGATCGTGTAGTCCTTGCCGCCGGCGGCTTCCCACGTGAGGACGACGCTGTGGATCGTGCAGGACTGCCCGAGGTTAATCGTGATGGATTGCGGGTCGGGGAATCCTGCAGCGATGAATCCGCTCGACCAGCGCGTGCCGAGATTTCCGTCGTTCGCATTGGTCGCGAGCCCACCCGCGTTCTCGACGGATGTCGCCGTGGC
>JBOHXO010000109.1:0-2648 GCA_050737475.1 Chthoniobacterales bacterium | reverse complement strand
TCTTTCCGTTTTTCGCGACCGGCAGCTTGATCGTCTGGTCGACTTTCAACACCTGCGCGGAGGTGATCATCATGAAAAACACGAGGAGCACCAGCAGCACGTCAATCATCGGCGCCACCTGGAATTCCGGCTCGCCGCTGTCCGCTGCTCCTCCTCCTCCGGCCATATTGTTGCGCTGCTCCTTGGTTGATGGTTGAGGTTATTCCCAGGCGATGGCCTGGCCGCAATGCGGGCATTGGGCTGCGCCCGCGGGCACTTCGCCACTGCAGTTCGGGCACTGGACGACGCCCGTGTCGAACGCCGGCATCGTGCCGGGAATCGCGGCAAAAATTTCCTCGTCGCCGTAGTGCGCGCCTTCGAGTTCGGCGTAGGGCATCTTGCGGAACAGCAGGTTCACCGTGTCGCCAATGTCGTGCACCATCGCGGCCGCGCGCGCGCGCAGGTAGTAGAAAAATCCGAACGCCGGAATCGCGATGATCAGACCGCTCGCGGTGGCGACGAGCACTTCACCGATCGCACCGGAGAGCTTCGAGGGATCGCCAATGCCGCTGCTGGCCAGCGTGGAAAACGCGCGCATCATGCCGGTCACCGTGCCGGTGAGACCGATCATCGGGGCGCAAACACCGATCACCGAGAGGTAGCTCAAGCGGGTCTGGAGCTTGGAGTTTTCCTTGGACAGCTCTTCGCCCATCGCGACTTCGGTCATGTCCTTGCCTTCACCGAGCATCGAGAGGCCGACGCGAATGACGTTCGTGATCGGGCTCGGGTTCGATTTGCAATACTGGTAGGCGTTGCCGTAATCGCCCTGCCGGAAAAGGCCCTTGAGCGCTTCGAGATGCTGCTCGGGAATGGATTTCTTCCGGCCCGTGCGAAGAATGCCGTCCACCACGAGATAGAACGTGAAGACCGAGCACAGCGCGATCGGGATCATGATCCATCCACCCTCGAGGATGATTTCCCAGAGGGTCTTGGTCTGCGCCTTGGGGGCTGCAGCTTCCTGCGCGAAGGCGGCGGCCGCGAAGCAGCAGAGGATGAAGCTGCCCAGCACAACGGCGTGGGCGACGGGCTTACGTTTGAGGGGTTGGGATGTCATAGGGTGTGCAACGGTGGTGCCTTAAGGCTTCGGGGTTGGTGTGGGCGTGGCTGGGGGCGTAGTGGCGGACTGCTGCTGGTTCGCCTTGAATTTGTTCTGGTCCTCGAGCTCCTTCTTCTTGAGACCTTCTACTATCATAGCAAAGGGCTCTCCGCCCTTGGAAATTTCCTTTTGTGCGGCGGCAGCGGCGGCGGTGTTCGGGAAGGAACGCTCGATGTCGTAAAACGTGCGCACGGCGTGCTTCTTGTCGCCGATATCGAGATAGGCCTCGCCCGCGATCAATTGCGCACGGGCGGAGTCGAAACGCTCGGCGGCAAAAAAGATCGGCACGTGAAGCGCCGCGACGAGGGCATCCTCGTATTTTTCGCGCTGGAGCAATACATGGCCCTTGAGCACGTAGGCGGCGGCGCGAACGGCGGCGGGATTCTCCGGCGCGGAAAAACTCTCCGCACGCTGCAGCCACTGGTCGGCTTTGCCCGCATTCCACGGCGCGAAGCTGTCGAGCCGCAATTCGGCGACCCGCGCGGCCGGCGTGCCGGCATCGTGCGCGGCAATGGATTGAAGCACCGCCTCGGCATCCGCCTGCTTGCCAATCATCGCGAGGGCGGAGCTTTTGAGCAACTGCGCCTGGCCCCAGCGATCGTCGGCGAGACCGCGAAAGGCTTCCGTCGCGCGGATGACTTTGTCGAGATGCGGGATCGCCTCGCCGGCCTTGTCGTCGGCCATGAGCCGCTCGGAGATGACCACGTCGGGCAGGTCCGGCAGCTTCACCGTCTTGATCAAATTGGCGTCGTAGGCGATCTGGCCGTAGCCGGTGCCCATGCGGACGGTCACGTAAATCTTGTCACCGCGACGCGAAGCACCGGGCGCGGGAATCTTGCGGCCGTCCTTCATCACGAGTTCCTGCGCGGGCAGCGCGAGCATCGTCGCGAACAGGAATGCGACAGCCAGGGCGGAAGTCAGAATTGGAGCGTGGGATTTCACGGGATCAACTTCCGTTCTTGAGCGAGTCGAGTTTCTTCTGCGCCTCGCCGAGCGAGGGCGACTGGATGTCCCTCAGCTTCTCGTTGCGGAGCATTTCGTTGTAGGTGTTGATCGCCTCCTGCTTCTTGCCGAGCTGCAGGAAGGCCTCGGCGCTGTTGAGGTAGGCCTCGGCGACGTAATTGGGATATTTTTGGTAGGCGATGTAGACGCGCTGATAATAGGCGATGGCCTCGGCGTATTTCCTGCGCTTCATCTCGATGTCGCCGAGTGCGACATAGGACTGCGCCGTCGCTTCGCCCTTCCACATTTTGTTTCCGGCGATGAGCTTGAAAAGTTTTTCGGCCTCGTCGAGCCGCTCGAGCGCGAGTTCCGACTTCGCTTCACCGAGGTAGGCTTCCTTCAATTTCTGCCCGGGCATCACCTCGTCCTTCGCGGTCTTGAAGTTGCGCAGAGCGGTCTTGTAGTCCTTGTTCGCGTAGGCGATCTCGCCGAGGCCGATATAGCCGAAGTCGGCGAACTCGCTGTCGGGATAATGCCCGGCGAGATAGTCGAACATGGCGTAGGCTTTTTT
>JBOHXO010000108.1:0-17983 GCA_050737475.1 Chthoniobacterales bacterium | reverse complement strand
GGGCACGAAGGTGGACGTCGCGTTCCTCGGCAGTTGCACGAACGGCCGCCTGAGCGACCTCAAGGAAGTCGCGGGATATTTGAAGGGCAAAAAAGTGAAGGCCGGAGTGAAGGCCATTGTCGTCCCCGGTTCGCAGGGCGTGTCGTCCATCGCCGAATCGCTCGGTCTCGCCGACGTCTTCCGCGACGCCGGCTTCGAATGGCGCGGCGCCGGCTGCTCGATGTGCCTCGGCATGAATCCCGACAAGCTCGTCGGCGAGCAACTCTGCGCCAGCTCCAGCAATCGCAACTTCAAGGGCCGCCAGGGCAGTCCGACCGGCCGCACCGTGCTCATGAGCCCGCTCATGGTCGCCGCCGCCGCCGTCACCGGCGAAATCGCGGACGCCCGCGAGGTGTTCCACCTCTCGTGAGCCGCGACTCTCGATTTTCGATTCTCGAATACCGGCGCCTGCTTGCACCGGCATTGGCCGCGCTATTCCTCGCAGGCTCGAGTTGGGCCGCCACGCCGGCCGCCCAATCAAAAATCGAAAATCGCGGCGCCCCGTTCCTTTGGAAAATCGAGGGCGCCGGCAAAAAAACCTCGTGGCTTTTCGGCACGATCCACATGCCGCGTCCGGATGTCGCCACGATTGCGCCGGTCGTGCGCGACGCGATTGACCAGGCCGACGCGGTCTACACCGAAATCCCCGTGGACATGCCGACCATGCTCAACATGATGCCCGCGATGATGCTGCCGAATGGCAAAACCATCGAGAGTGTGCTCGGCCCCAAACTCACCGCGGACCTGGAATCCGAGGTTAAAAGCATCAGTCCCACCCTCACGCTCGCGCCGCTCGCGAGGTTCAAGCCATGGGCCGTCGTCGCCACCCTCACGCAGCTCGAGGACCAGGTGAAATATCCGGGCACGCTCGCGCTCGACATGGTCATCTTCCAGCGCGCCGCAATGGCCGGGAAAAAAGTGGGCGGCATCGAAACACCCGCCGAGCAGGTCGCCGTGTTCGAGGGATTCACCGACGCCGAGCAAATCCTCATGGTCGAGGACACCATCAAGCAAATGCGCGAAATCCGCGCCGAGCATGGATCGGTTTCCGACATGTTCGCAAAACTCTATCTCGCCGGCGACCTGGACAAACTTGTCGAGGAATTGATGAAGCTCGATGCCTCGGCCGACCACCCCGATCTCGAGGCGAAATTCATGGACCGCCTGCTCTACAAGCGAAACGTCGTGATGGCGGAACGCATGACCAAACTTCTGCGCGACAATCCCGACACCGCATGGTTTTTCGCCGTCGGCGCCGCCCATCTGCAGGGCGACCGCGGACTCCTCGCCGCGCTCACAAAAGCGGGCTTCAAGCTCACCCGCGTGCAATAATCTCTCATTCCGAATTTCGCATTCCACATTTCGCATTTCTAAAACCATGGCTCTCGCAAAAATCACCCAGGTCGCAGGCACGGCAATCTACGTCCCCGGCGACGACATTGACACCGACCGCATCATCCCTGCGCGGTTCATGAAATGCGTCACGTTCGACGGACTTGGCGAGTTCGCGTTCATTGACGTGCGCGTGGATCCCACCACGGGCGAAAAAACGAAGCATCCGCTCAACGACCCTCGTTTCGCCGGCGCGAGCATCCTGATCTCCGGCTCGAACTTCGGCTGCGGCAGCTCGCGCGAGCACGCCCCGCAGGCGCTCTACCGCTACGGCTTCCGCGCCATCCTCGCGGAGAGCTTCGCGGAAATTTTCTTCGGCAATTCCACCACGCTCGGCATTCCGTGCATGGTCATGAGCAGTGCCGACATTCAGGCGCTCGCCGGGCTGGTCGAGGCCGACCCCGCGATCGAGGTGACCGTGGACTTAACCGAGAAAAAGGTCTCCGCTGCTGACATGGACTTCAGCGCAGAACTGCCTTCGCATGCCCACGAAGCGCTGGTGGGCGGCAAATGGGACGCGATTGCCGACCTGCTCGAGGGCGTGCCGGCCGTCAAGGACGCCGCGGCGAAGCTGCCCTACATGCAAACGGCCTAACGGCCAACAGCCAGTAGTTCCGGCACGTCCGCAAAGGAATCAATCACCGCGTCCGGCTTGATCGCCGAGGCGCGCAATTCCTCCTCGCGGAATTTTCCCGTGCGCACGAGCACGCCCTTGAGCCCGGCGCCCATGCCGCCGCCGACATCGCTCTCGAGATCGTCGCCGACGGACGCCACTTCCGCGGCGGAGAGACCAAGCGCGGAGACCGTTGTTTCGAAAAATGCAGGCGATGGTTTCCCGAGCAGAATCGCCTCGCGGTGCGTCGCATATTCCAGCGCTCGATCTCCCGCACCGACGTCGAGGGACTTGGCGTCGCCGCCGCGATACATGCGGTTTTCCGCGAGCGCGTAAAATTCCGCGCCATCGAGCAGCAGCCGGAACGCGCGATTCAATCGCTCGTAGCTGAATGCATCGCCCATGTCGCCGACCACCACGGCCTGCGCGCCGTCGTCCACAGGCTCAATGCCTTCCATGTCGGGCAATACGGAATCCTTGAGCAGAAAATGCGCGCGGGTTACGCCGCGGCTGCGCAGGATTTTCGCGGCCACGCGCGGCGCAGTGAAAATATCCTCCGCTGCGATGCCGAGTTTCATCGCGTCCAGTTTCTCCACGATGGCGCCGAGCGACTTGCTCGTCGTGTTCGTGAGAAACCGCATCGGCACTCGCGCCGCGCGCAGTTTTTCGAGGGCGTCGCAGACTCCCGGCAGCGCTTCGTTTCCGACGTAGAGCGTGCCGTCGAGGTCCACAACAAGGCCACAAATTCCGCGCAATGCCTCCATGCCACAAAAGCTAGCATCTGCCGCGCCGGATGCAGGCGGGGATTGCATGCGGGAGTGTCCCGGTAAATGCTGCGCGAAAATGAAAGCCGCCCGACTGCACGCGTTTGGCCCGGCAGCGCCGGAAAATCTCCGCATCGAATCCATCGAGCTTCCATCGCCTGGTGTGGACGAAGTTCGTCTCGAGATGATTGCGGCGCCCATCAATCCCGCCGACATCAATGTCATCGAAGGCACCTACGGAAAGCTTCCCCGGCTGCCCGCGATCATCGGCAACGAGGGCGCGGGACGCGTCACGACGACCGGCGCGAACGTCACCACGCTGCATCCCGGCGATCTCGTCGCGACGTTCACGACGGGTTCATGGTGCAACCATCGCAACGAACGCAAGGACCGCGTGATTCCCCTCCCCGCCGGCATTGATCCGCAGCAGGCGTCCATGATCGTCATCAATCCGCCCACCGCCTACGCGATGCTGCACGATTTTGCCGCTCTGCAGCCGGGCGACTGGGTGGCGCAAAACGCCGCGAACTCGGGCGTGGGCCGCTGCGTGATTCAACTCGCGAAGCGTCTCGGGCTTCGCACGTTGAACGTCGTCCGTCGCGCGGAACTCGCGGACGAACTGCTCGCGCTCGGCGCGGATCGCGTGGTGATGGAGGAGACCGACCTGCGCAAGGAAGGTCGTTCATTGATGGACGGCGCGTCGGCAAAACTGGCGCTCAATGCCGTCGGCGGCGCCAGCGCAGTGAATCTCGCAAATGCCCTCGCACCGAACAGCCCGCACGTGACCTACGGCGCGATGGCACGGCAGCCGCTGAAAATTCCGAACGGGCTTTTGATCTTTCACGGCCTCAGCTTCCACGGGTTCTGGTTGCGGCCGTGGTTCGATTCCAAGCCCGCCGCCGAGCAACTTCGCATCTTTGCACTGCTTGCGGAGATGATCCGCGAGGGCTCGCTGCACATGCCAATCCACCGCGTCTTCCCGCTCGATGAAATCCATGCGGCACTGGACGAGGCGACATCGGAGCGCCGCGGCGGGAAAGTGCTGCTCGATCTGTCCGCCAACAGGTAGGGCATCCCGCGCCGCGGGATGCCGTGGCTTCGGGAACCCGCGGCGCGGGGTTCCCCTGCCAAACAAGTCCGTTTAGGCCGAGTGCGCCTGGCGCATGGTCTGATTTTCGAGCACTTCGCGGTGCAGGTTCTGGCCGCGGAAGCGCGACCACCAGAGCACGATTGGCGCCGCAACGAAAACAGACGAGTAGGTGCCGATCACGATGCCGGCGAAGATCGCAAAGGCGAAATCGCGCAGCACCTCGCCACCGAAGATGAAGAGCGCGCCAACCGAGAGCAGCGTGGTGCCGCCGGTCAGAATCGTGCGGCCGAGCGTCTCGTTGATCGCTTTGTTCATCAGCGTCTGGATCGAACCTCCGGCGCCGGATTTGAGGGCTTCCCGGATACGGTCGAACACGACGATGGTGTCGTTGATCGAATAGCCGGCGATGGTGAGAATGGCGCCGACCATCACGAGCGAAAGCTCGCGACCGGTGACCGAAAAGAGACCAATCGTAATGATGACGTCGTGCAGCACGGCGACGAGCGCGCCAAGAGCGAACGAGAATTCAAATCGCACCGTGACGTAGATGAGAATGCCGAGCATGCCGAAGAAGAGCGCCCATGCGGAACTCCAGGCGAACTCCTTGCCGATGCGCGCGCCGACGCTTTCCTGCACCGTGGGCTGGATGCCGTTGTTGGGATAATCCTTTTCCAGGGCATTCAGGATTTTGTCGCGGGTGCCGAATGGGCTGCGGAAGGTCAACTGGTCCTGCGTGCCCTGGCGCTCCATCTGGATGACGACCGAATCGCCCATGCCGAGTTCGTTCGTGACCTTGCGCGCGTCGGCGATCGTCACGGGAACCTTGGATTCGATGGCGAGCAGGTCGCCGCCGGCGAAATCGATGCCGAAGTTCGAACTACCGCGCACCGCGAATACAACGAACGAGCCGACGATGAGCAGCAGTGAGAATATGATCGCGGCGCGGCGCATGCCGAGGAAGTCGAAGTATCGCTTCGGGATCAAGTCGAGCATGCCGATCTTCTTGATGACGTTCCAATGAAGCAGCCAGCGGAACATCGTGCGCGTGACGAGCAGCGCAGCGAACATCGAGGCGATGATGCCGAGCGTGAGCGTGACGGCGAAGCCCTTCACGGAGCCCGAGGCCTCGATGAAGAGGATGATCGAGGTGATGAGCGTGGTGAGGTTCGCGTCGAAGATCGCGCTGAATGCTTTTTCGTAGGCGCCGTTGAGGGCTGCGCCGATCGGCTTGCCCGAGGCCATTTCCTCGCGCAATCGTTCGTAGATGAGCACGTTTGCATCCACGGCCATGCCGATGGTGAGAATGATGCCCGCGAAGCCCGGGAGCGTGAGCACGAACCCGAACATCGCCATCATGCCGATCAGCAGCACAAGGTTCACGGCCAGTCCGACGAGCGCAATGACGCCGGCGAGGCGGTAGTAAAAAAGGATGAACACGCAGACGAGCGCGATGCCGCCGATGCCGGACAACAGGCCGCTCTTCACGGAATCGGCGCCGAGGGTCGCGGAGACGTGGCGCACTTCCTCGATCTGGACGGGGACGCGCAACGGATTCATGAGCGCGCTGGCGAGATCGCGGGCTTCTTTTTCGGTGAAGGTGCCGGAAATTTCCGCGCGACCGTGGTAGCTGTTCGAGTTCAGCGTCGGGGCCGAGATGACCTCTCCGTCGAGGAGAATGGCCATCTGCTTGTATTGGTTCACAGCCGCGATGCTGTCGAATCTCTCGGCGCCCTCGGCATTCAGCTCGAGGTTCACGCCCCATCCGCGCATGTCGTAAAACGGATAGGCCTTGCTCACGATATCGCCGCCCAGCTCGGGACGTTTCGGAATGAGCAGCTTGATTTCGGTGACCTTGCCATCGCGACCGGTGTTCTTTTCGATCTTGATTTCATATCCCGGCGCGAAGGCCTGGCCGGCCTCGATCTGCGGAATCAAATTTTCGCTGTCGGGCTTCACGATGGCGAACTCGAGCTTGGCGACGCGCTGGATCAACGCCTCGACCTGCTTCGCCTCCGCCTCGTCCTTCGTGGCGACCTGGACGAGAATGCGATCCTTGCCCTGCGGTGCGATGTCGGGCTCGCTGACACCGAGTTTATCCACGCGCTTGCGGATGACCTCGACGGCGCGCTCCTGCGTGTCCTTGGTGATCTGGTCGGCCGGCGTGCCGAGTTTCAACAGGAACGAAACGCCGCCCTTGAGATCAAGTCCGAGGCGGATCTTGTCCTTCAACGGCGTGAACTGCTCGACGCAGAAGGAGACAAGAAGAACGGTGAGGACGAGCCCGAGCCAGCGCTTGCGGGCGGAGCTTTCCGTTGCGAAATACCATCCGAAAAGGGCGAGAATCAGGATGCCGAAGGCGAATACGAGCTTGGGAGACATGGAGAATCAGGGTGTCGGCGCCGCAGGGTGGGCGCCAATGGAGCGGGTGAGCATAGGCCACGGGGGGGGCGTGTCCAAGAAATTCTGATAATATGCCGCCTTCTGGTGCGGCGGAGGGGGTCAGGCGGCTTTTTCGGTGTCGCGGGTGACGGCGGAAACTGCCGAGCGGTCGAACTCGACTTTCACGTTGTCCGCAATGCGCACGATGACGGTGCGATCCTTTACATTGGTGATCACGCCGTGAATGCCGCCGCTCGTGATGACCGTGTCGCCGGTCTGCAGCGAGGAGACGAGTTTCTGGTGTTCCTTCTGTTTCTTCATCTGCGGCCGGATGAGGAGGAAATAGAAGATGACGATGAAGATGACGGGCAGCCCGACGCCCTGGATCATCTGCGCCAATGGTGGAGGCGGTGTGGGCGTGGCGGCCGCGGCCTGTGCGAACAAAAGGATATCGGTCAAATGCATGGCAAAGCGGGGAGCCTAGAAACCGCCCGCGGGCGAGTCCAAGAAAATCGTCACTCCTCGAGGACGATGCCGTCCTGTCGCAATGCCGCGTCGTAGAGATTTTCGCCGAGGCAGTAGCGATTCAGGAACGCGCCGATGACGGCGGCGACCATGAGCCCGGGCAGCGCCTCGAGCTGCAGCGTCATTTCCACGACGATGAGAATGGAGGTGATCGGCGCGCGCACGACGGAGCAGAGACAGGCCGTCATTCCCATGAGCGAGAGCATCGTCTGGTCGTCGGCGGTAAGATTCATCGCGTGCCCCGCGATGCCGAAAACCACGGTGCCCGCCATGCCGCCGAAAAAAATGAGCGGTGCAAAAATTCCACCGCAGCCGCCCGAGCCGTAGCAAAAGGTCGTGGCAATGACCTTCGCAATGAGCAGCCATGCGGCCGCGGACCAGAGGATCTGGTTGTTCAATGTGGACTGGAGGTCCGTCTCGCCGAGACCGAAAACGCCGGTGTGGCCGGTGAGTGCAAACGCGCCGACCGCCGCCGCGCAGCCGATCGCCGCGCCGCAGGCGGGTCGCAGCGCCGGATGAATGCGCGTCTTTCGAATCCAGCCACGCAGGCGCAGCGTGCACCATTGGAACGCCAGTCCCGCAAGGCCCGCGACGATTGCGACGACGGGCGAGAGCCAGATCGCCGCGGGACTGAGCGACACGTGCCGGCCGATCTGCAAGGCCGCGTGATTGCCCATCATGATGTAAACAATGAGCACCGCGAGCGCGGCGGCGAGCAGCGAGCGCCCTGCGAATTTCGACTGGTCGCGACCTCCGGCGATCTCCTCGAGCACAAGCGTGACGCCGGCCAGCGGGCTGTTGAACGCCGCCGCGAGGCCCGCCGCGGAGCCCGCGCACACGGCATTGAGCCGGCCCTCGCGCGTTTCGTAGAACCAATTCCCAACCTTGCTCGCGATCGCCGCGCCCATGTGCACCGTCGGGCCCTCCCGGCCGAGACTCGATCCCGTGCCGATGGAAAGCACGCCGCCAAAAAATTTCACGAACACGAGCTTCCACGTGAAATCAACTTCCTTCCGCTGGTAGGCCACCTTCACCTGCGGAATGCCGCTGCCCGCGGCGTCCGGCGCGAAACGATGCATGAGAAATCCCGCCGCGAGCGAGCCGCCGAGCATGAGCCCAAGCGCGGTGATCGCAAAAATCCAGAAAGGTCCGCCGGTCCCCGAAAGCAAAAATGTGGCGGCGATCCAGTGGGCGGATGCCGCAAAGGCGACAGCCATCAATCCCGCCGCCAGTCCGATGATCGCCGTGGCAACAAATGGACGAATTCCGAGGGCGGATTTTTGATTTTCGATTTTCGAGTCTCGAATGTTCAAAGCAAGGCGCCGAACGCGCACGCGGTTTTCGCCAATCGGGATTCGAAAATCGAGAAGTGAAAATTTTCAGGCATCAATGCCAAGCAGCAGCACGTTGGTCGGAATGACCTGCAGCAGCCAGTCCAGGCGCGTGGGCAGGCGGCGCGCGCCATCCTTCCGTCGCGATCCCGCGATGAAAATACCCGCCTCGTTTTGCTGCAAAAAATCGCAAACGGCGAAACCCGTCGTCGAACGCAGCAGGCGGAAATCCACCTCTCCCTCGAATCCAGCAGCCTGGTCCACGATGCCCGCCAGCCGCGCCTCGTCGAGCGGGCCGTCCTCCGACCGCGCCTCGTCGAATGGCGTGACGATGCCGATGAAAACCATCTCCTTCGCGCCGAGCCGCGTGGCAATGTCGCACGTGCGGTTGAGAAATTTCACGCACGGCTTTTTCATGTCCACCTCGACAACCACGCGCCCATGCGGCTCGGGAGTCTCGCGGGGCTTGGGCAGCAGCAGCAAATCGCACGGCGCACGCTGGAGAAGCTCGCGCGCGACGCCGCCGACGAAATTCCGGTGGTCGTTCTCGCGCTCGAGCGCGCCGGCAAGCAGCAGGTCAATGTCGTTGCGCGCGCAGGCGGAAAGAATTGCGTCGGTCGGCGTGTCCGCGACGGACCAGATCACGCCGGTGTCGCCGAAGCGTTCCAACTTTTCCAGCGCCTCAAAAAACCTCTCCATAGCCTCCGCATGCTCGGCGGCGGCATGCAGCACGCTCAGCGGACTGCCGAAACCGCGCGCATAGCGATCCGCCTCGGCCAGCACCGCAAAAAATCGCGGCGAAAAGGTGGATGCAACCCCGATATGTCGAAACGCTCCCGGCATCACGTGCATGTAACCCCGATCAAGGCCAACGTCATTCGATTTCCCAGTGCCGGTAAAAGATTCAACGGCGCGTGACCACAATCACGACCGGCTGCGACTTGCCGCCGACGTCGTCCACCGCGCGCAGCACGATGCGATTGCGCCCCTCGTGCAGCGGCACCAGCAAATGCCACCGCGATTTGCCGCGAATCGAACCGTGCTTTTTCGTGCCGCTCACATCGTAGGTAATGCGCCGCACCCTGCCGTCGTCCGATGCGGAGCCGCGCAGTCGAATGGACGGCAGGCTGGTCGTGCGCTTGCGCGGACCGCTCACCTTCAACTTCGGTCGCGGACTCGCATCGCCAACGATGCGGTAAATCGTGCCCGCAAGGCTGATGGCATAAACGCTCCCCCCGGCATCCTCGGCAAACGACGAAAGCGACTCGATGCCGCCATTCGATGTCACCTCGGCTGTGCGCTCGCGCAGATCGGTCACAACTCCGTTCACCGGCCGGAATGTCCACACGCGCCCGCTCACCTCGTCGCCAAAAATGTAAAGCCCATCGAGTTCCCCGCCCATCCCGTGGCAGACGTAGCCGCCGATGATCGCCTGCCCGACCGCGTGCGTGTAATCGTAAACAGGCCCGACCGCATTCGACGGCGCAGTATCCGAAATGCCCGGCGTGCGGATGCTGCCCTCGAAAACGCGCCAGCCGTAATTGATGCCCCCGGCCGCGCCGGCACGGTGGAAATCAATTTCCTCCCGCGCGCTCTGCCCAACGTCGCCGATCCACAAATCCCCGGTCACGCGATCGAAACTGTCGCGCCACGGGTTGCGCAATCCATAGTCCCAGACTTCCGGCGCGCCTCCGCCCGTGGCGAAGGGATTGCCGGCCGGGATGCCATACGCCCTGCCGCCCGCGGGATTGTCCACGTCAATGCGAAGAATTTTTCCGAGCAGGACATTCGTGTTTTGCGCGCGATTTCCCGGGTCGTTTCCATCGCCACCATCCCCCGCTGCGATGTATAGAAATCCATCGGGACCGAATGCGAGCCAGCCGCCGTTGTGATTCGAAAACGGCTGCGCGTAAGTGAGGATGACGGTGCCCGAGGACGCATCGGCCGTATTCGCGCCCGTCGCGTGGTATCGCCGGATTTCCGTGGCGCCGTCCGATGCGCGCGTGACGTTCACGTAGAAATAGCCGTTCGATGCGTAGTTGGGATGGAAGGCAAGCCCGAGCTGCCCCTGCTCCCCGCTGCTCACGATATTCGTCACGGTGAGGAATGGAGTTCCTCTCACCGTGCCTGTCGCGGAATCGAGAATCCGGATCGTGCCGCCCTGCTCCGCGACGAAGAGCCGCGAATCACCGGCCGGCGCGGTTGCAAAAATCGGCGAGTCGAATCCATCCGCAACCGGCACAGCGCGCAACGCCGCCGTCCCGGATTTCGCGAATGCAAAAAGTGCAAACAGCGACAACAGCGGCGTCCACCTCATGGGAAACCTTCCGCCCTGCCGCGGTCCGCGTCAAACGCCAGCCGATTCGAACCGCCTTGCCGCGCTTTGCTTGAGCGCGATCGAACGATTGATCGCATTCAAATACGCGCGGGCGCTGGCCTCGATCACGTCGGTCGCCGCGCCCTTGCCGGTCACGAGTTCGCCGTCGCCGAAATCAATTTTCACCGTCACCTCGCCAAGCGAATCGCGCCCCTGCGTCACCGCCTCGACGACATACGACGCGAGCGTGCCCTTCTTCTCGACGATGCGATCAATGGCCTGCATCGCAGCGTCCACGGCGCCGTTTCCCGCGCTCGAGTCCTGCAAAATTTCGCCGCCCTTTTTTAACTTCACAGTCGCGGACGGCACGGTCGTCGAGCCGCTCGTGACGTGGATGTAATCCAGCGTGAACGTCTCGCCCGCGCTGCCGATGGAATCGTCCACCAGCGCGCTCAGGTCGTCGTCGTAAACGAACTTTTTCTTGTCGCCGATTTCCTTGAATCGCGTGAAAACCGCAGCGAGTTCCGTGTCGGTCAGACGAAAGCCCAGATGCTCCAGCCGCGCGGCCATCGCGTGGCGGCCGGAATGTTTCGTGAGCGGCAGCTCGGTGCCGCCCCAGCCAATGTCGGCGGGGTCCATGATCTCGTAGGTCTCGCGCTTTTTCAGGATGCCGTCCTGGTGAATACCCGAGCTGTGCGCGAAGGCGTTCTCGCCGACGATGGCCTTGCTGCGGGCGACCTGCAGGCCGCTCATGCGCGCGATCAAGCGCGAAGATTTCAATATTTCGCGCGTCACGATTCCCGTATCCACGCCGCCAAAAAAATCCGGCCGCGTCTTGATCGCCATCACGACCTCCTCCAGCGCGCAATTGCCCGCGCGCTCGCCGATGCCGTTGAACGTCCCCTCGACCTGCCTTGCGCCGGCCTTGATCGCAGCCAGCGAATTCGCAACCGCCAGGCCCAGGTCGTCGTGGCAATGCACGCTGATGATCGCGTCGTCAATATTGCGGACGTTCGAGCGCAGATACGTGATGAGCGAGGCGTATTGCTCCGGCACCGCGTAGCCGACCGTGTCGGGAATATTCACCGTCGTCGCGCCGGCCTCGATCGCGGCCTGCACGACCTTCGCCAGGAATTCCGGCTCGGTGCGCGAGGCGTCCTCGGGCGAGAATTCGACATCCTTCACCATGGCCTTCGCGCGCTTCACGCCGGCGACCGCCATGCGGATGATTTCCTCCTCCGCCTTTTTCAATTTGAACTCGCGATGGATCGCGGACGTGGCCAGGAAAACGTGGATGCGCCCCCGCTCGCCCGCGGCCTTGATCGCGGCGCCGGCGGCATCAATGTCTTTATCCACGCACCGGGCGAGACCGCAGATGACCGGTCCCTGGATTTCCTCGGCAATGGTTCGCACCGCCTCGAAATCGCCGTCGCTGATCACCGGAAATCCGGCCTCGATCACGTCAACGTTCAAGCGGGCGAGCTGGCGCGCGATTTCCATTTTCTCGCGCAGGTTCATGGACGCGCCGGGGCATTGCTCGCCGTCGCGCAGCGTGGTGTCAAAAATTACAACTTTGTCGGACATAACTTGTGGATGGTTTTCCGGCGGAGGAGAATCGGTTCGTGGCACTCACCACGCCGCCAGAATCGCGCAGTCAGACCAGGGAATTAAGACAAAAGAAGGGTAAGTCGGCTCGGGAGCAACCCAAGTCGAAGCGCGAGGAGCGAAGTGCGCGTTGTCTTAACCATGTCCAATACAAATAACCGCGGGCGGCGATGGTGGCAACCGCATTTCTACGTTCCCTCCCCGAACAACGACATCTGGTTCGCAATCGCCGCCATGTCGCGGCGGCGCGTGCGGCCGCTGCTCGCGGCAATAGTCGGCTTGCCCTCGGCGTTGAGTTCGGACTTCTCGAGGTTCGTGAGAATTTCCTTCGCGCGCGCAATGAGCGAATCCGGCAGGCCCGCGAGCCGCGCGACCTGGATGCCGTAGCTTTGGTCCGCGCGGCCTGGCAGAATCTTGCGCAGGAAGATGACCTCGTCGTTCCACTCGCGCACGGCGACGTTGAGATTCGTCACGCCGTCGCGCGTGCGCTCGAGGTCGGTGAGCTCATGATAATGCGTCGCGAAAAGCGTGCGGCAGCCGATGGCATCGTGCAAATGCTCGGCCACGCTCCATGCGATGCTGAGACCGTCGAACGTCGAGGTGCCGCGGCCAATTTCGTCGAGGATCACCACGCTGTCGCGCGTCGCGTTGTGAATGATGTTCGCGGTTTCGTTCATCTCGACCATGAACGTGGACTGGCCGCGGGAGAGATCGTCGCTGGCCCCGACGCGCGTGAAAATGCGGTCCGTCACGCCAATGTGCGCGCGCTTCGCCGGCAGGTAGCTGCCCGTTTGCGCCAGCAGCACGAGCAGGGCGACCTGGCGGATGTAGGTGGATTTTCCGGCCATGTTCGGGCCGGTGAGAATCGCGAATTTTTTTGCGTCGCGGTCGAGCGACGTGTCATTCGGAACGAACCGCTCCACGCCCGCGCGCTGGTCGAGCACGGGATGGCGGCCCTCCTCAATTTCGATCACGCCGGAGCCGTCCACCGTGGGCCGGCAATAGCCGAAGAGCCGCGCTGTCTCGGCCAGCGAGCCCAGCGCATCGAGCGCGCCGAGCGCGGAAGCCGTCTGCTGGATACGCGGCGTGGCGTCGAGCACGAGCGAGCGCAGGCGCTGGAAAATTTCGATCTCGATCGCCTTCGCGCGATCCTCGGCGCCGAGAATTTTTCCTTCGATTTCCTTGAGCTCCGGCGTGATGTAGCGCTCGCCGTTCGCCGTCGTTTGCTTGCGATGATAATCCTCCGGCACCGAGCCGAGATTCGCCTTCGTGATCTCGATGAAATAGCCGAAGACCGAGTTGTAGCGGACCTTGAGCGACTTGATGCCGGTGCGCTCGATCTCGCGCTCCTGCACGTTTGCAATCCAGTCCTTGCCTTCGCGTGAGGCGTTTCGCAACTCGTCGAGCGCAGCTTCGTAGCCCTCGCGGATCATGCCGCCGTCACGAATCAACGCGGGCGGCTCGTCCACGATGGCCGCCCGCAACGTCGCGCAAAGATCCTCGAGCGGATCGAGCTGGCTGGCGAGTTGCGCAAGCAATTCATCGTCAAGCGCGGCGATCTGCGCGCGCACCGCGGGAATGCGGCCGAACGAATCGGCCAGCGCAGCGAGGTCACGCGCGTTGCCGGACTGGCCATTGAGCCGGGCGGCGGCGCGTTCCATGTCGCGGATGCCGGCAAGCGGCTCGAGCGCGTCGCGTTGCTCGAGCACGCATGCGATGGCCGACTGCCGCGCGCCGATGGCCGCGACGTCGCGCAGCGGATGCAGAATCCAGTTTCGCAATGTGCGTGCACCCATTGGCGTGACCGTGCGATCCAGCGCGCCGAGCAGCGTCATCTCGCGCCCGCCGCGCGAAGTGACGAGGTCGAGGTGACTCTGCGTGGCGGCATCGAGCACCATGAATTCGCTGATGCGATACGGCTGCAGGCCGCGCAGGTGCGAGGCATTGCGCCGCATCTGCCGCGTAAGGTAGTGCAGCAGCGCGCCTGCCGCGCCGATGGCGAGCGGCCAGTCGCCGCAGCCGAATCCATCGAGCGACTGAACCTTGAAATGCTCGCGCAGCAGATGCTCCGCGGGCCCGGGCTCGAAGATGTAGCCCTCGACGGCGGTCGCGGCGGGAATGGCGGTCAGCAATTCGGCGTTTTCCTCGGGCACGAGAATTTCCGCGGCGGCGATGCGCGCCAGTTCGTCGAGCAGTGCGGATTGATTCCCGATCTCCGCGAGCCGGAAAACGCCGGTGCTGAGATCGGCGAAGGCCAGGCCGAACCTCCCGCGCTTCGCGCTGACGGCGGCGAGAAAATTGTGCGTGCGCGCGTCGAGGCCGAAGTCGTCGAGCGTGCCGGCGCTGAGGATTTGCGAAATTTCGCGGCGCACGAGCTTGCCGGCGGTGACCTCGCCGACCTGGTCGCAGATCGCGACGCGCCGGCCGGCGGCGATGAGTTTTTCGATGTAGCCTTTCGCCGCGTGATACGGCACGCCGCACATGGGCATCGTGCCGCGCTTCGTGAGCGCGACGTTGATGATCGCGCTGGCGTCCTTCGCGTCGTCGCCGAACATCTCGTAGAAGTCGCCGAGCCGGAAAAGCAGGATCGTATTTGGCGGCAGGTCCGCGCGCACGGCATGGTATTGCCGCATCATCGGAGTCTGCTCGTCGGCCATCGCACCGTTTTCGAGTGTTTCCTCCGGTGGTGGCAAGCGGTTCTTTACCCGCGCCGCAGCTTGGGTAGAATATTAGATGATGTCGGGCACCCCCTTTGGGAATCGGAAATGGAGCCTGGTGCTTGCCCTGCTCTGCTTCGCTCTCCTCACCACGCTGGCCTTCGTCGCACAGGAATTCGTGCGCAATCGCAGCGTGCGCGACACAGCCGGACAGCGCGAACTCGAACTCGAGCGCCTGCAATTCCGCATCGAATCGCGCCTGCGCTCGCGCGCCAACGATTTCTACCTGCTCAAGCAGATGGCCGAGCAGGACCTCGCCTCGAACGCCCTGCCGGGCGCCCTGTCGCCGATGTGGCACAACCTCGCGAAGATGCTGATGATCGCGCGCGGCGGCTATCCCAAGGTCCGCATTCTGGGCACGGACGGACGCGAAGTCATCCGGCTGAACTGGCAGGGCACGCTCGACGATTCATCGCCGGGCATCGAGGAAGCGCCGGACGCCGAATTGCAGGACAAATCCGACCGGCCGTTTTTCACCGATGCGATGAAGGCGCCGGCTGACACCGCGGTCTTTTCCCCGCTCGATCTCAATGTCGAAAACGGAAAAATCCAGACACCGTTCCAGCCGATGGTGCGCGTAAGCGGCAAGTTCTCCGCGCCGGATGGCAGCGTCGCGGGCGTGCTGGTGATGAATTCCGACGGCAATGCGATTCTGCGTGAATTGAAAATCGCGGACGGCGAGCGATGGGACGCATTCCTGCTCAACGTCGAGGGCTACTGGCTCGTCGGGCCCGACCCGGCGGCGGAGTGGGCGTTCGAATTTCCGGAAAAAGCGAACCTCAGTCTTGCGCACCAGGACGCAGAGTTGTGGAAGAAACTTTCCGCCGGCGGCACGAACGGGTGGTTCGTCCGGAATGGCGAGCTCTTCATCTACCGCACGCTCGATCCCGCGGGCGGCCCGAAGACCTTCCCGGTGCTGCGCATTAATCTCCTCGGCGGCGAGCAACTGCGCTGGACGCTGCTTGCGAAGGTGTCCGCCGCGCAGCTCTGGCAAAGCGTGCGCACGCCGGTGCTGTTGATCTGGGCGTTGTGGGCGATCAGCATTCTTGCACTCGTTCCCGGCACATGGGTGCTGGCCTCGGCCATCCATCGCCGCCAGGTGGCGCAACGTGAGACGGAGCAGTCCCGCGCGGAACTCGCCCGCGTGATGAACACCTCGCTTTCCGGCATGGTGGCCCTGCGGCCGATGCGTGATGCAGCGGGCGAAATCATCGACTTCATTTGCGTGCAGGCAAATTACGCCGTCGAATCACTCACCCACATTCCACGCAACGATGCGGTCGGCAAATCCCTCCGCGAAATCATGCGCGGCCAGCTCTCCGAGGATATTTTTGGCACCTACCGCGAGGTCATCAAGAGCGGCGAACCGATTGCCTTCGAGCACGATTTCCTGCTGCCGGACGGCGTGAAGTGGTTCCGCGTTTCCGTGGCGCGCGCGGACAACGACGATCTCGTCCTCAACATCATTGACATCACGGATCGCAAGCTCATCGAACAGGAATTGCTGCTCGCGAAGGAAAGCGCGGACTCCGCGAACAGGGCCAAGAGCGACTTCCTCGCCATGATGAGCCACGAGATTCGCACACCGATGAATGGCGTGCTGGGATTCGCCGAGTTGCTCGCGCAGACGCCGCTCGACGAGGAGCAGAGCGATTACGTCGGCACGATCAAGACCAGCGGCTCCGCGCTGCTTCACATCATTGACGACATCCTGGATTTCAGCCGCATCGAGGCCGGCCGCATGGAACTCGAGGAGACGGTTTTTTCGCCCGCGCAACTCGTGGAGGACGTCTGCAAGCTCCTCACGCCGCGCGCGGACGTTAAGGAAATATCCATTCGCGCGATCATCCATCCGCCGGTGCCGCCCGTCGTGCGGGGCGATGCCGGGCGTCTGCGGCAGGTGCTGATCAACCTCACGGGCAATGCCATCAAGTTCACGCGCAGCGGCGAGGTCGTCGTCGAAATGTCGCAGGTGTCGCACGACGACGCGACCGGGGCTGTGCGGCTGGAGTTCGCCGTGCAGGACAGCGGCGAAGGCATTCCGCCGGAAAAACTCGCGCGGATTTTCGAGCCGTTCGCGCAGGCGGATTCCAGCATTGCGCGCAAGCATGGCGGCACGGGCCTCGGCCTTACGATCTCGCACCGCATGGTCACGCTGATGGGTGGATTCATGCGCGTCACGAGCGAGGCGGGCCGCGGCTCGCGCTTCATCTTCACGGTGCCATTGCCTATCGCCGCGAAGGAAGCCGCGATCGAGAACCTGCCGCGATTCGTCATGGATGCCCGTTTCGCCACCTCGCATCCGCTCAACATCCTGGTCGTGGAGGACGATCCCGTGAGCATGCGGCTCACCATTTCGCTGCTTCGCAAGCTCGGCTATGCGGTGCACGCCACGCGAAACGGCAGGGAAGCGATCGGGCAGGTGGAAGCCATGCGGCCGGACTGCATCCTCATGGACATGCAAATGCCCGACATGGACGGCCCGCATGCCGTGCACGCCATCCGCGAGCTGGAGCACCGCATGGGATGGACGTCCGCCTTTATTTCCGCGCTCACCGCCAACGTCCTGCCGAACGAACGCGCGCTCTGCCGCGAGGCGGGCATGAACGACTTCATGAGCAAGCCGCTCACGGCGTCCGAGCTGACGTCAACGCTGGGTCGCGCCTACGCGTGGCTGCACGCCGACGCAACAGTTTGACTCAGGCCGCGCCCGACAGGAATGCGGCAATCGGGCTGGTCGGCGATGCAAAATCTCCGCGCATGGGCAGGCCTGCAGCGACGGCTTCGCCGGCGGATTCGACGGCCATTTTGAAAGCGCGCGCCATGCGCACGGGATCGGCGGCGGCGGCGATGGCGGTATTCACGAGCACGGCGTCCGCGCCCATTTCGATGGCCTCCGCTGCGTGGCTCGGAGCGCCGATGCCGGCGTCCACGACCACGGGAACGGTCGCCTGCTTGATGATGATTTCAATTTGCGCGCGCGTCTCGATGCCGCGATTGCTGCCGATGGGCGAGCCGAGCGGCATCACGGTCGCGGTGCCCACGTCCTGCAGGCGCTTGGCAAGCACGGGGTCCGCGTTGATGTAGGGCAGCACGGTGAATCCCTCCTTCACGAGGATTTCCGCGGCGGCAAGCGTCTCGACGGGATCGGGCAGCAGGTAATGCGGGTCGGGGTGAATCTCGAGCTTCACCCATTTCGGCAGGCCTGCCG
>JBOHXO010000107.1:0-5274 GCA_050737475.1 Chthoniobacterales bacterium | reverse complement strand
CTCCATCCCCATTGTATGCGGGCTGAATTTTCTGACCGGTCTCGCTGCCGCAAATTTCAACGTTGCCAACACACGCATCATGATGGCGACGATGCCCGAAATGGGTCGCAATCATTTTTTCGCGCTGTTCACGGTGATCACCAGTCTCGGCCTCGGAGCGGCGCCAGTGATGTGGGGCATCACGCTCGACGCGATCGGTACCTACGAGGTGGCGACCGGGTGGTTCACGTGGCGGCGGCACAGCATTTATTTCGTGGTTCTGCTGCTGCTCGATATTCTCGCGTTCTTCGCCGTGTCCGGTCTTCAGGAAGGCGGAGCGACGCGCGAAGGCAATGTGGTCGCCGGTCGGATGAGGCGTTTCTCGCGGATCTGGATGCGTTAGTCGCGCTCTTGCGTGACTTTCTTCCGTCAATCCTTTCGCGGAATGATCTGCAGATCCTGCCGCAGCTTTGCGATGCTGTGATCTGCGAGCACGCCGCGCCATTGCACGCCGGGATAGACGATGCAGTCGCGGCCAATGATCGAACCGGGGCTGAGCACGGCATTGCAACCGATCTCGGACCGGTCGCCGACCACGGCGCCGAATTTTCGCAGTCCGGTTTTTATCGGACCATCCGCCGCGGCGACGGAAATATTTGCGCGGTCGAGTCGCATGTTGGAAAGAATGACTCCGGCGCCGAGGTGCGCCTTGTGACCAAGGATGGAGTCGCCGACGTAGTTGTAGTGCGGGACTTCGGCGTCGTTGAAGATGAGGCAGTTTTTGAATTCGCTGGAGTTTCCGGCCACCACGCCGTCGCCGAGAATCACGTTCTCGCGAATGTAGGCGCCATTACGAATATGGCAGCCTTCGCCGATCCACGCGGGGCCCTTGATCATCGCGCCGTGCTCCACCACCGTGCCCTTGCCGATGTAGACCGCATTGCTGATAAACGGCTTCCCGATCAGCTTGCCGAGAATGGCCGGCTTGAGGCGGAACTTGAGGTAGGCCTCGATTTTCGGCAACGCCTGCCAGACATTTTCAACGTCGTCGAAGAGCAGTCCGTGTTCGGTCTGCGAGAGATCGAGAAACTGGTCGGGCGCGAACATAAGCGTGATTTATACCATGGAGGGCATGGAGGACATGGCGGAAATACAATTTCTCACTCCATGATCTCCATGCCCTCCATGGTTAATTGGCTTTGCTGAGCTTCTGGCCTTCCTTCGTGTCTTTTACAGTCCAGCCGAGGGCGGCGATTTCATCACGCAGCCGGTCGCTCTCCGCCCAATTCTTCGCGTTACGGGCGGTCTCGCGCCTGGCGAGCAGTCCTTCCACGTCGGCGGAGGGCGGGATGGCTTCTTCCGCGAAGGCGAGGATGGAATTGATCTGGTCGCGCCATTTCACCAGGAGAGCCGCTTGATCGGCGTTAAGCGTGCCGTTAAGGAGGCGACGATTGGTCTCGCGAATCACGTCGAAGAGAACCCCCAGAGCCAGCGAAATATTCAAATCATCGTCGAGCGCCGCTCCGAATGCCTCGAGATTCATGTCCAGCGGCGGCAAGTGATGGGGTGTGCTGGCGAGTTCCTCGATGCGGCGGCTCCATTCGTCGAAGCGTCCCAGAGTGGCGCGCGCGGCTGCAAGGCCGTCGAAGGTGAAGTTGAGCGGCTCGCGATATTTGACGGAGAGCAGCACGTAGCGGACTTCACGGCCCGTCCAGCCTTTGTCGAGCAGATCGCGCAGGGTGTAAAAATTGCCCGCGCTCTTGGACATCTTCTGGTTGTCCACGAGCAGGTGCTTGCAATGCATCCAGAGTTTCACGAACGACTTGCCTGTCACGCATTCGCTCTGCGCGATCTCGGCTTCGTGGTGCGGGAAAATATTGTCCTCGCCGCCGCAGTGGATGTCCAGTTGCGGGCCGAGAATGCCGGTCGCCATGGCGCTGCATTCGATGTGCCAGCCGGGCCGGCCGCGTCCCCACGGACTGTCCCACGCGACATCGCCGTCCGCCTCGTCCCATGCCTTCCACAACGCGAAGTCGCCGATGTTTTCCTTTTCGTATTCGTCGCTGCTCACGCGGCCCGAGGGGCGGAGTTCGTCGAGATTGAGGTGCGCGAGTTTGCCGTAGGCGGGGAAGCTGTTGATGCGAAAATACACGCTTCCGTCCTCGGCCTGGTAGGCGTGGCCGCGCTCGATGAGTGTCGCGATCATTTCGATCATGCGCGCAATGTGAGTCGTCTCGGTCGCCTCGGGGAAATGCTCAGCGCGCTTGATGCGCAGGGCGTCGAGGTCCTGGAAGAAGGCGTCCTTGAATGTCTTCGTGAATTCCGCGAGCGGCACGCTGGCGGTGCGGCAGCCGCGAATCGTCTTGTCGTCCACGTCGGTGAGGTTCATCACGCGATTGACGGCGTAGCCGCGAAATTCGAGATGCCGCTGGAGCAAGTCCTCGAAAACGTAGGCGCGGAAATTGCCGATGTGCGCGTAGTTGTAAACCGTCGGCCCGCAGGTATAGAGGCTCACGGATTTCCCGGCGGGATCGAGCGGCACGAACGGCTCTAGCTGACGGGTGAGGGAGTTGAAATAGGAAATGCCCATCTGGAAACTGAATACGTAAGAATCTGGAAAGGGGGAAAAGGGGAAGGAGTTTGTTTCCCCCTTTCTCCCTTTCCAGATTTGAAAATTTACGATCTTTCCACGCTTGCGACGGCCATGGCGGCGATGCCTTCTCCTCGGCCGAGGAAGCCCATGCCTTCGTTGGTGGTGGCCTTGATGCCGATGTGGTCCTGTGCGAGCGAAAGCGCGGAGGAGAGAGCGTTTTTCATATCGGTGAGATGCGGCGCGATCTTCGGCTCCTCCGCGATGAGTGTGGCGTCAATGTTGACGATGAACGTGCCTTTGTCCGCGAGGGTTTGCCGGACACGCCTGAGAATCTCGAGGCTGCTGATGCCGCGGATGGATTCGTCGGTGTTCGGGAAAAAATGTCCGATGTCGCACTCGCCCGCCGCGCCGAGAATTGCGTCGGCGATCGCGTGGCAAAGCACGTCGGCGTCCGAATGGCCGTCGAGTCCGCGGTCGTGCGGAATCTCAATGCCCCCGAGCACGAGCGGACGGCCTTCCACAAAGCGATGCACGTCATAGCCGATGCCGGTGGTGTTCACAGCTGAGTTGATGGTTGAGGGTTGATGGTTGGAAGGCGGTTAGAGCCCGAGATCGATGTTTCCGCTCGTGGCGACGATGGCGTATTTGTCGGGCACGGTGGCGTGCGGCTTGAGGTCCACTTTTCCGCCGGCGGCTTCGACGAAGAGCAGGCCGGCTGCGATGTCCCAGAGGCTGATCTGGCCTTCGATGTAGGCGTCGAGGCGTCCGCAGGCGACGTAGGCGATGTCGAGCGAGGCGGAGCCCATCATGCGGCACTTCCTTGCTTCGCGCACCATGCGCGTGAAAAGCGGCAGGCTGGCGTTTACGGAATCGAGTGTCTTCGAGACGCCGACCGACACGATCGCCTCGGAAAGCTGCGTGCGGTCGCTCACACGGATTGGCAGGCCGTTCAACGTGGCCGGGCTCCCTTCCTCGCACGCCCAGAGTTCGTCGCGCATGGGATCGTAGATGAGTCCCACGATGATTTTTCCGGCGCGGCGCAGCGCGATCGAAACCGCGAAGTGGGCGATGCCGTAGAAAAAATTCACGGTGCCGTCAATGGGGTCCACGATCCACTGGAATTCGCTGCCCTGGTCGCCGCGGATGCCTTCCTCACCGTAGATTGCGTGGTCGGGATAGCGGGCGAGCAGCATTGTCTCGATGAGCGTTTGCGAGCGTTTGTCGAGTTCGAGCTTGATGTCGTGGGCGAGGTTTTCGTCCACGGTGAGCGCGGCTCCGAAATTGGCGCGCAGCAATCCGCCGGCCGCAAGCGCGGCTTCCCTGGCGGCATGAAGGTAGTCGGACATGAGTCGCCGAGATTAAAAGTCCCCAGCGGCTTCGGCAAGGGGCGAACTCGCTCAGGTCGCCGGAGACGGCGATGGGACGGGCGTGACTGTCGGCGACGGCGTGGGAGTCGGCGTTGGGGTGGGTACTGGCGTCGGAGTGGGAGTTGGTGTCGGTGTCGGCCAGGGCTTGATGAGGTTTTCCCACGCGTGGATCTTCGCGGGCTTCACGCCGAGATCGGTGAACAATTCCGTGCAGCGGGCGCCCCATTTTGCGAGATCGGGCGGGCCGGGAGCGGCGTCCTTCGAGCCGGGGAACACGATGTAGGTGACCTTGAGGCTGCTTACGGGGCGGTTGTTCGCGCTCGATTTTGGATTGAGCTGCTTGCAGAGTCGAATCGCTGCCTCGCCGAATTTGAACGCCGGCCCGGCGTCGCCGACGATGGCGGGATAGGCGACGCCATTGTGCACGACGGCCGCATAATCGCCGATGGCCGGCGCGAACGGCCCCTTCGCACTGCGCAGCATGAAGCTGGGAAGCACGATGTAGGGATCGTTTCCGGCGATGAGAAAACTGTAGCGGCCGATCTCGATGAGCGTGGCCTGTTTTTGCGCGATGACGTCGGAAAGCTCGCGCTTGCGGGCCGCGGTCGTGTCGGGTGCCGCAGCGTCGGCCTTCGCTTTTGCAATGGCGGCCCTGGTGCTTTCGAGAAATTGATTCGGCCGGTCGGTCAGGCGTTTCCAGCGGTAGCTGGTCTGCGGCTGGAAGAAGATGGAGCCGGGCTCGATGTCGAAGTTGCGGTCGCCGTCGGAGCCGTCGGTATTCACGTCCATGTCGCCCTGCAGGAACAACGCGCAGCGGCCGGTGGCGGGATTCCGCATTTCGAGGATGGTCTCGCAGTCGTAGAAGTTGTGCCGGTCGAGCAGCGTGTCAATGCGTGCGAGGTGCGACTTGATGTTGTCGAGCTTCAGCGCATAGAGCTGCTCGAACGAGGGCGAGACGCGGGCGCCGGCCAGCAGGGCCTCCAGTCCGGGGAGGGCGGCGGGGAGCGTGGAGTCGTTGCGTTTGATCTGCGCGAGAGTGATGCCCGGCGTGGGGACGTCCGCGTGCACGGTCAATTCCAGCCGGTAGCTGCCGGGCTGCGTGCGGTCGAGTGATGCCGTTTCGTCGCTGCGAACGGCGTCCAACTTGCTCACGACTTCCATGTCGTTGAACAACTCGGACACGGACATGCGCTTGCGGTCAATCGTCGGAATCGGCGTCGGAGTCGGTGGCGGTTTTGGCGTGGCCGTGGGAATGGGCGTTGGAGTGGATGGCTGCGGCGCGGGTGCTGGCTTTTCGCAGGAGGTGAGAACCATCAACGAGCAGCAACCAATGAC
>JBOHXO010000106.1:0-4828 GCA_050737475.1 Chthoniobacterales bacterium | reverse complement strand
CCCTCATACTTCGTTATTGGATGGTGACGGGCGTCTTTTGCGAAACGAGCGGAAAAATTTCCTCGATGTCCTCCTGCGAGACGACAATGCCCGGCGGCATGGCCGGCGCGGCGCCGGTGGCATCCGGCTCGGGCAGGCCGCGGATGACGGCATTCGCGATGCCGAGCATGATCCAGCGGTCGCTGCCGACATAGTCGCGACTGCCGAACGCGATCTGGTCGGCGCCCTTGAATGCGAGCTTGCTCTTGACCTGCGTCTGCACGGGGTTCGTGCCGCGCGCCGCGACGGGCAGGTCGAGGCTGAGCAGCGGATATTCTTTGAACAGCTTGCCCTTGTTGATGACGCTGAGCGTCTTTGCGGTGCGGTCCACGACCAGCGTGGTCTCGAGCTGCGGAAGAACAAGATGCTGGCCGATGCTGAGGTCGATCGAGGAAAGATTGTTCGAGCGCATGATGAGCTCGGCGTTCGATTTCGTCTTGCCCGCGACCTTCACGAGCGAGTCGCCGGCGACGACCGTATAGTCGAGTTTGTCCGGACCGGGTTCGCTGGTGAATACGAACTGCGTATTGATTTCGCCAAGGGCGGCCTTTGCGTCGGCGAGTTTTGTGGATTTCGGATACTGCGCGATGAATGCAAGGAGCGCCTCCCTCGCCTGCGCAAGGTCGCCTGATTTTTGAATCGCCAGCGCGCGCGAAAGCACAGGCAGGCTGTAGTCCGGCGGTGGTGTGGGCGGCGGCGCGTTGACCTCGGCCTTCTCGGCGGCGCGGTCCTCCCGCTCGGGCTGGATGAAAAGCTTCCATGCGAAAAAACCTGCCGTGCCAAAGACCGCCGCGGCCATGACGAGCACGATGAGAACTTTCAGCAACTTCACCGCTCAAGATTGCCGCAGGCTGCGGCGTTGGGAAAGCACGAAACCCGCCCGCGCAAAGTCCGCGTCACAACAATCCGCGGCGCTTCCACTCGCCGAGATTTTCGCCGGCGGAACGCTGGATGAGATCAATCGTGAACTTCATCAGGCAGACTTCCCAGCCGTCCTCGACGCCCTCGATGATGGTGCTCATCGGCTCGTCCGCCTTGTCGAGCTGGTCGCCGAGCCGGCCGATCACGTCCTCCTTCGGCGCATGCACGATTTCCTCGCTGATGTCGGTCTTGCGAAATTGAAATCCGTAGCGCAGCACACGCAGGTCGCCGCCGTGCTGCTCCAGCCATTCCGCGAATCCGCGCGCGTTGTCGCCGAAGCCGTCGAGCATCAGCTTCGCATAATGCTGCGGCGCGATGATCGAAGGGCGCTCGGCGTGAATGCGACCGTCGCGCACGCGCACGCGGTCAATCTGGTCCATGAGCTCGGTCACGAGCATGAATCGAAAACTCGTCGTACCGAAGGTCTGGATCGCCTGCGCCGGCTGGCGGATCACGCGCGTGTTTTCCAGCGCATAATGAAAGTCGTCCTCGCGAAACATTGGCCGTGCAAAATAAGGCCGCGCCGACCGGGCGCAACGTTTTGTTTCGTTGAAAGGCTGCAGCGTTGAAGGGTTACGATGGAAAAACGAGGTGCCGTTCCCTCTGCAACCTTGTAACCTTGTAACTCTTCAACCGTCCCATCATGTCCGCTCCGACGCCAGCTCCCCGCCGCATCAACCTCCGCACGCCGGAGGTGATGGAACGCGTGCAGGCCGAGGTCGAGAGCCACTACCGCAGCGAACTCGTCGAGGAAATCCGCGCCCGCGGCGGCGCGCTCCGGGTCGGCGCGACCACCGTGCGCCTCGCGAAGCAATTCGGATTTTGCTACGGCGTCGAGCGCGCGATTGACCTCGCCTACGCGGCCCGCAAGGTCTTCCCCACGCAGCGGATTTTTCTGCTCGGCGAAATCATTCACAATCCCGACGTGAATGCGCAGATCGCGGAGATGGGCATCCGCCACCTTGCCGCGCATCCGTCCGATGTCGACATTGACGGCCTGCATCCCGAGGACATCGTGATTGTGCCGGCGTTCGGCGCGGAAGTGGAGATCGTGAACGCGGTGAAGGCGCATGGCTGCCAGATCGTGGACACGACATGCGGTGATGTGATGAGCGTGTGGAAACGCGTGCGGCAAAACGCCCGCGAGCAGGTCACCTCGATCATTCACGGCAAGGCCGCGCACGAGGAAACCCGCGCCACGGCCTCCCGCGCCCTTGGCGAAGCCAACGACCGAAGCGAAGGCGGCGGACATTATCTCGTCGTGCTCGACCTCGAGGAGACCGACGCCGTGTGCGACTACATTCGCAATGGCGGGGACAAGGAGACGTTCCTGCAGCGCTTCGACGGCGCGGTTTCACCCGGCTTCGATCCCGAGGTGCATTTGCGCAAAGTCGGCGTGGCGAACCAGACAACGATGCTGCGCAGCGAGACCGAGGAGGTGCAGCGCCGCGTGCGCAAGGCCATCGCCGATCGCGACGGCGGCGAAGGTGGCGGAAATTTCCGATTCTTCGACACGATCTGCGGCGCCACGCAGGAGCGCCAGGACGCGCTCTTCGACCTGCTCGACGCGCCGCTCGACATGCTCATCGTCGTCGGCGGCTACAACAGCTCGAACACCACGCATCTCGCCGAGATCGGCGAAAAGAAAGTGCCCACGTATTTCGTGCGCAACGCCACATGTCTGCACTCCGCGAACGAAATCGCCCGCTACGACCTCCACGAAAAGCGCGAGATCCTTTCAACCAACTGGCTGCCCACCGGCCCGCTCTGCATCGGCATCACCGCCGGCGCATCCTGCCCGAACAATTTGATCGAAGACGTGATCCGCCGCGTGCTCGAGCTGCGCGGGGAGGATTACGCGAAATAAGTCGAACGGCTCGTCGAGCCATCCCTACCAGCATTTGGCAGGGCGATTTCAATGAAACCGCCCATTTTTATTTCACGCATGCTCCGTCCCGCACTTCTGCTCGAGCTGGATCGTGACGTGCGTGATTTTGAAATGCTCTTCGAGTTCTTCGCGGATCGTTGAGAGCAACTCATCGTCGAGGGTCGGGTCGCTCTTGATCACGTGCGCAGTGAGCGCTGTTTCCGTCGTGCTGAGCGCCCAGATGTGAACGTGATGCACGTCGGCCACGCCCGGAATTCCGGCGATCTCGGCACGCACTTTTGCGGGGTCAATTCCCGCGGGAGCCGCGTCCAGCGAGAGTCCGAGCGATTCCTTGAACAGGCCCCACGTGCCGATGAGGATCACGACGAGCACGAGCAAGCTCACCAGTGGGTCCAGCCAGTTCCAGTTCGTGAACAAAATCAGGATGCCCGAGAGCATCACGCCGAGCGAGACACCGGCGTCCGCGGCCATGTGCAGGAACGCGCCGCGGATATTCAAATCGTTTTTGCTGCCGGACATGAAAAGCAGCGCCGTCGCGCCGTTCACAAAAATTCCGAGCCCGGAGACCCACGCCACCACGCCCGCATGGACGGGTTCGGGGTGCTGCAGGCGGTTGATGGCCTCGAAGCCGAGCGCGCCAACGGCGACGAGCAGAAGGATGGCATTGGCCAGCGCGGAGAGAATGGTCGTGCGCTTGAGCCCGTAGGTGTAGCGGCCCGCGGCGGGACGTCTGGCGAGAATCGCGGCGACCCACGCGAGCACAAGACCGAGCACGTCGCTGAGATTGTGGCCGGCGTCGGAAAGCAGCGCGAGCGAGCCGGAGAGGAAACCCATCACAGCTTCGAGCGTGATGAACGCCATGTTCAGCACGATGCCAATGAGGAATGCGCGTCCGAAATCGGCGGGAGCATGATCATGTCCGCCCGCGGCATGCGAGTGCCCTGCGTGATCGTGACTCATTATGCGGCCTCCATCCGGCTGGCGATCAGAGCGCGCACCGCGGCAAAACTCAATCGTTCCTTCGCGACATTCTGCGAACGTTCCACCTCCGCGTGCCACGCGGCGTCGCTCGTCATCAACTCGCGCGCGGTTTTCTCGAGATCGGCCGGATCGCCGAATGCGATGCGGTCCACCGCGCCGTTTCCGCCCACGCACGGCATCCGGCAAAGCAGCGCGTCGCCCGCGACCTGCCCGGGGACCGCGCTGGAATCGAGCTGGAAGACAATCCGATGCGCGGCCATGAGCTTCACATACATGCGGTAATCGAGCGGGCCGATGATGATGTGCAGGAAGGGATTTTCGGAGCGAGTGGCCTTGAGCAGACGCAACGCGTGCCGGCCGTCGTTGTTGATCACGGCGACCGGGGCGTCGAGTTCGCGGCCGAGCGCGGCGGCGACGGCGACGGCGTGCCAGTGATTTCGCGATGGCACGTCGAATTCTCGCGTGCCCACGAGGATGCCGACGCGTTTTTCCAACGGGATGCCGAAATCCCAGCCGGGCTCGTCCACGGGATACGGCGTCGGCGCGAAGAATCCCGACTTGCAGCCGCTCGCGCGGTAAAGCGATTCGAGATTCTGCGTGCTGGAAAGATAACCGTCCGCGGCCGCGCAAATTTCGCGAAAGAGCAGCGCGCGATCGTAGCTCGAGAGAAAATCCGCGACCTGGTGCGCGCCGGATTCCTTGAGCGAAATCCATGTGCGAATGCCGCGTGACTTGAGTTTTGCGATGGCGGCGAGCGCGGAGCGGAGGTTGCGCTGGCGCAGCAACACGAGCGCGACGCGCGTGCCGTCGGGCACGGACTCGACCTTGCGAACGAACAGTCCGCGCATGCACGCGGCGTAGGCGTGGTAGTTGATTGGCGGATGCGCGGGATCATCCGGCAAGCCGCTTCCGATCGCAAAGGACTGCTCCGCATCGCGGCCGTCCGGATTGAGAACCACGAATCCGCCGCTCATTACGCAGTCGTCCGCGCCTTATGCG
>JBOHXO010000105.1:0-10809 GCA_050737475.1 Chthoniobacterales bacterium | reverse complement strand
CTTTTGAGCAGGCCGAGCGCAAGCGGCGCGGAATTTTCGACGATGCTGCAAATCACGCCCTGCGGTGCGACGGCCCGCGCCATGCGCTCCCAGTGGCCGTCGGTGTCGTTGAAGCACGCGATACAGGCAATGCTGTCGGCGCCAAGCTCGGCGGCCCAATCTCCGCGGTGATCCACGGTGGCATCCGCGCCCAGCTCGCGGCACCACGCCGCACTTTCCGGACGCGAGGCCGTGGCTGTCACATGAAGTGACGTGAGGTGTTTCGCAAGTTGAATGGCGATGGAGCCCACGCCACCCGCGCCGCCGACGATGACGAGTTTCTTCCCGGACACCGCCTCCTCGATTCCCATGCGATGGAACAACGCTTCCCATGCAGTGATCGTCGTAAGCGGCAGCGCCGCCGCCTCGGCGAAGGAAAGTGACGCCGGCTTGCGGCCGACGATGCGCTCGTCCACGAGTTGATACTCCGCATTCGATCCGGGCCGCGTGATGTCGCCCGCGTAGTAAACCGCGCCCCCTGGCGCGAACATCGTCACCTCACTGCCAACCGCCTCGACAACGCCCGCCGCATCCCAGCCGAGCACGCGCGGCGATTTGCCGTCATGGGCGCGACGCACTTTCGTATCCACCGGGTTCACGCCCACCGCATGGACCTTCACGAGGAGATCGCGCGGCCCCGGCTCCGGCGTCGGGAGATCGAGCGTGGCGAAACATTCCGGATGATCCGCCGGCAACGCAGCGGTGATGCCAATGGCCTTCATAAAATGGATCGGATGACGCCGCCTTCGACATGAACCGCCGCACCATTCGTGGCCGACGCGAGCGGACTGGCGAGAAAGACAACCGTATTCGCAACCTCCGCCGTCGTCTCGAAACGCTGCAACAGCGAATTCGGCCGAACCGACTTGAAAAACTCGGCTTCCACCTGCTTCGCCGGTTTGCCCTGCTGGGTTGAGATGTCTCGCACGAACTGCTCGACGCCCTCGGACCACGTCGGTCCGACAAGGACGGAATTGACTGTCACCGCCGTGCCCGCGGTCAGGGCTGCAAGGCCGCTGGCCAATGCGACCTGCATCGTCTTGGTCACTCCGTAGTGAATCATCTCGGACGGAATATTCACCGCCGACTCGCTGGAAATGAAAAGGATGCGCCCCCACCCCACCTTTTTCATCGCGGGCAGATAATGCCGCGAGAGCCGCATACCGCTCAGGAAGTTCGTCTCGATGATGCCGTTCCAATCCTCATCGGAAATTTCCTCAAACGCCTTCGGCCCATACATGCCGAGATTATTCACGAGGATGTCCACGTTGGGAAAACGCGCGATGGTGTCCGCCGCAGCAGCCGCCTGCGACAGGTCCGCTACGAGCCGCTCCAGTTTCGCTTCCGGATTCGCTTTGCGAATTTCCGCGATCGCCGCTTCGACGCGTTCCGCCGTGCGGCCGTTGATAATAACCCGTGCGCCTTCCGCGGCGAACCCCTGGGCGATGGCGAGACCAATGCCCGCGGTCGAGCCTGTGACGAGTGCCAGCTTTTGATCTAGTTCGAGATTCATGGAACTAGATTTTACTCCGCTTGCTGGATTGCGCCAGTGCCGGAATTGTCATTTTTCCAGCGGCTTGCCATCGCTCCAGCGGGCCAGCGATTGCTCGTGCATGTGCCGCTTCCGGAAGAATCGCGCGAGCACGCCGTATTTCGGACTGAACAGCAGCGAGGCGAGAAAAATGACACCCATCAAAAGCACGATGCTCGCGCCAGCCGGCAGATTCAGCCAATACGAGACAACCAGCCCGAGGCACGATGAGAGCATTCCCAGCACCCCGCCGCCCCAGAACAGCGCCGTGAACGAGTCCGAGAAAAGGTAGATCGTCGCCGCCGGCGCGATGAGCATTCCGAGCGCGAGAATCACGCCCACCGCCTGCAGCGACGAGATCATCGAAAGCACGAGCGCGCCGATGAGCAGGTAATTCAACATGCCCACACGAATGCCCTGGCTCGCCGCAATGGACGGCTCGAACATCATGAGAAACAGCGGCCGCTCCAGCGCGATGAGCACGGGCAGCACGACGAGACCGATCGCGTAGATAATCCAAAGATCGCCGTCGGAAAGCCCGAGGATATTGCCGAAAAGGTAGTGATGAATTTCCACGCGCACCGGCGAGATGCTCAGCAGCACGAGCCCGAGCGAGAACGCACACGCGAACAGCAATCCGAGCGACGTGTCCTCCTTGATGCGTGAACTGTGCGAGATCAATTGCGTGCCGCCAGCCACGATCAACGCCGCGACCAGCGCGCCGACGAACAACCCCGCAGGCGCGAGCCCGAACAGCAGGATCGCCACCGCCAGTCCCGGCAGCAGCGAATGCGCCAGTGCATCGGCCATCAATGCAAGCCGGCGCAGCACGATGAACGTGCTCAGGCAGCCGTTCACGAAGCCGATGAGCGCGCACCCAAACAGCGCGCGCTGCATGAATTCATGCCGAAACGGCTCGGCCAGCCAACTCGTGAAATCAGTCATGGTGATGATGGTGGTGCGCGCCGGCAAACGCGTGCGTGCCGAAGGTTTTTTCGATGTTGGCTTCGGTGAACGTCGCCGCCGTGTCGCCGAATGCGACAAGTTCGCCGTTGAGAAAAATCACCTGCTGGAAAAGTTCCGGCACCGTCTTGAGATCGTGGTGCGACGCGATCACGAGATTGCCATCCTCGACGATGCGCCGCATCGCCTGCGAGAGCAGGGTTTGAGCCGGCCTGTCGAGCCCAGTGAACGGCTCGTCGAGCAGCAGCACGTGCGCCTCCTGCGCCAGCGCCCTCGCGAGAAAGGCGCGCTGTTGCTGACCGCCCGAAAGCGCACTGATTTGTCGATGCGCAAGGTCGCTCAGCTCCATCGTGGCAAGCGCGCGATCCACCGCAAGGTGATCCTCTTTTCCAAATCGCCGCCACCAGCCGAGCCGCGCGTAACGCCCCATTTGTGCGAGGCCGCGCACCGTGACCGGAAAATCCCAATCCACGTTTTCGCGTTGCGGCAGGTAGGCGATGTCGCCGTGCAAATGGCCGTGCCCGCCGAGGCTCACCGAGCCGGTCTCCGGCTTCACGAGCCCGACAAGTGCCTTGAAGAACGATGTCTTGCCCGCACCGTTCGGACCGAGCAACGCGACGTTGTGTCCGCAATGCAGCTCGAGCGAAACATGATGCACCGCGGGAATGCGATGGTAGGAGACCGTGAGGTCGCGGATTTCGAGACGATGCGAGGCCATGTTATGGAAATTGGAGCACGTTCGCGGCCTGTCCGTCGCCCCAGACCGTGCGTTCGATGGGCTCATTGTCGTCGAGCGAAACGCTGAGTTTCGCCGCCGCGGTGCCGGTGCCCTGCCAGTTGATTTGCACGGCCAATTCGATGCCCTCCTTCGGAATCTGCAATGGCATGTCCGTTGTCGCGGTCGCACCCTCGCAGTCGCCTTGCCAGATCGTTTTACCAAGATGCGAAACCGAAAAATGGAACGGCGATTTCGTGGAGGTAATTTCGAGATGCGCCGGTTTTTCGGCCGCCTCCGGATGGGCACCCGTCTTTGCCGGATCGCGTTGCGCGGTGAATGACCGCAGCGGCACGAGCAGCAGGAGAAGCACGGCCACCGCGACGATGGCCCGCACGAGCGGCGACCCGAGCATGGTCTATTTCAGCGCCTCCACGATCGTGGTCACGTTGTGTTTCATCATGCCCTCGTAGGTGCCGTTCTCGCCCGTGCCAAGCCCGTCCGCGTAGAGTGTGCCGCCGATTTTCGCACCGGTATCGCGCGTGATTTCGCTGCTCACCTTGGGGTTCAAGGTGTCCTCAAGGAAGATCGCCTTCACGCCCTCGCCCTTGATCGTGCGAATCAATTCGTCCACCTGCTTCGGCGAGGCTTCCTGCTCGGTGCTGATGCCCTCGATTGCGTAAATGCGGAAGTCATAACGCTTCGCAAAATACTGAAACGCGTCGTGCGAAGTAACGAGTTCGCGCTTGTCGCGCGGAAGCTCGGCGACCTTCTGTTTCACCCACAGATCGAGGGCGGCAAGCTTCGCAAGGTAGGCGGCGGCATTCACGTCAAACGTCTCCTTCCCCGCCGGATCGGCCTGGATCAATGCATCGCGAATAACCTTGGTCGCCTTTTCGACATTCGCCACGTTGTGCCACCAATGCGGGTCCTCGATGACTCCGGCACTTTCCTCCGACTTCATTTCGAGCGAGGGAACGCGGTCGCCCACCTTCACGATGACAGCATTCGTGCCGGCACTCGATTGAAGCTTGTCGAGGTAATGCTCGATATTTTTGCCCGAGGTTAGGACGACCTGTGCGTCGCCGAGCTGCTTCAAGTCGTCCGGTGTCGGCTCGTATTCATGCGGGTCCACGCCCGGCTTGACCAACCCTGCAACGCTCACGGTGTCACCGCCGACCGTCGTGGCAATCTCGGTGAGAATCGTCGAGAAAGACACAACCTTGACCGGCGCCGCCGCGAACACGCTGAGAGCCGTCGCGACGAACGTAATAATCAGAACCGCGCTTTTTTTCATGAGGCCTCGATACCTGCCAAAAAACGAAAACGCAAGTGAATCTTACATTCAATCCACTTTCTGATGGAATTGACTTTGTGTCGTCGTGTTGCAATCTCACATTGCCGATTTGGACAATCGCCCGTATTTTCAAATCCGTGGCCGCCAAGCAACCATCCCTCGCCGAGAAACTCGCATGGGCGCTCGATTTCTGCCGCGAGCGGGGCATGCGGCGGACGCATGCGCTCCAGCAAATCCTGCGCGTCCTCTTCAAAAAGGAGCATCCCGTCGGCTGGTCCAGCCTGGCGAAAGAGCCGGAGTTGCGCGATTCGTGCAATCCCTCCTCCGTCTTCCGCATCCTCGTGAAGCTCGAGGAGATCGGCCTCGTGCGACGCCTCGGCTCGCCCGGCCGCTCGTATTATTTCATGCTCAACCTGCCCGGAGAGCATCACGAGCACATCATCTGCACGGAATGCGGAAAAATCGAGAACCTCGACCTCGACTGTCCGGTGCACGCGCTCGAAAAGGACGTCCGCTCCGCCACGCGATACCGCGAAATCTACCACCAGCTCGATTTCTTCGGCGTCTGCCCGACGTGCCGCACGGGCTGATTTTATGCGGTTGAATTTGACAAATCTCTGCCGCTGACCGAGCGATGGCGAAGATGCATACGGCACGCCAGTCGATCGGCAGATTCCTCGCCGCGGGGTTGCTGGCCACGCATCTCCTTGTCGTCAGCATGGCGATGGCTCCGGCGCTGCATCACTGGCTGCATGGCGATTCCGACAAGCCGGATCACCAGTGCGCGGTCACCGCGATGATTGATGGCCAGCTCGACCGCCCGGATGTGGCCTGCCTCAACATCGGCCAGCCGCGGATGCTCGTCGCCATTTGCGAGCCCGCGAGCCATTCGCGCCCGATGCCGGCATTTCCGCTCTCCCTGCCCGCCGGCCGCGCTCCCCCGCTCGCCTGAGCTTCCGCACCATCCGGCCTCGCCGGCTGTCCTGACCGCCCTGCGGCGGGTTGTCGCCGCGCACATTTCACCACAAATTTTTTTATTTTTATGACACCACTCGTCCTGCTCGTGGGCTTTCTTGGCTCCGGGAAGACCACCTATCTCCGCAGGCTTCTACCGGCGCTGCAATCCAGCGGCCTCGACCCGCACGTCGTGATCAACGACTACCAGAACGCAAAAGTTGACGCCGCGTTGCTGCAGGATCTCGTCGCATCCGTCGTGCCCATCAGCGGAAGCTGCGTATGCTGCGGCTCGCGCGAGGAACTGCTCTCCGCGCTCGAAAACTTCGAGCACGCGCCGAATCGCGTGCTCGTCGTCGAGACAAACGGCACCACCGATTCCGAGGAACTCATCGAGCTGCTTTCGATTGATCCATCGCTGAGCCGCTACACACTTCCGATTCAGCTTTCGGTGATTGACGGCAAGCGCTGGCAAAAGCGTTTCTGGCACAATGCGCTCGAACTCGAACAGGCGCGCACGGCGAACTATCTCTTCGTCTCGCGAACGGACGAGATTGATGCGAAGCGCGCCGCGCTTCTCGAGGAGTCGTTCAAAATGCACAAACTCGCGAACACCGGCACCACGCCCGAGGAGTTCGCACGCGAGCTGCAGGCGATCTCCCATGAAGCGGGAGCGACTGCCACGCGGGACATTGCCGCGCATCCTGCCGGCTGCGATTGCGGACATCACCACGACGAACACGAACATCATGTTCACGAAGAGCCGCCGCACTATCACGCGCACGGCGCACACCACTTCGCCTCGATGCAGCTCGAACTTCCGCAACATGTCACGCGCGCTTCGCTCGAGGCGTTCCTCGACGCACTGCCCGACGAAGTGATCCGCGCGAAGGGCCTCGTGCGACTCGCGGAATCGCCGGGGGAATTTCACGTTTTTCAAAAGGTGGATCGCTCCGTGCAGCTCCTGCCCATCGGCACAAACAGCCGCCTTGGCCAGCCCGTGGCGGTCCTGATCGGGCCGCGCATTCCCGAGGACAGCGTGCGCGCCAGCGCGGCGGAATGGTTCGGCGCACCGGCGTGATCCATGGACGCCGCCTTCAAATTCAGCCTGCCGGATTTCAGCCTGGCGTTTCTGAGCATCCTGCTCGAGGGGCTGCCCTTCCTGCTGCTCGGCACGATTCTCTCCGGCCTCATTGACCAGTTTCTGCCGGCGCGATTGATGACGCGCCTGCTGCCGCGTAATCCCATTGCCGGTGCATTGGTGAGCGCTTCGCTCGGGATGATTTTCCCGATGTGCGAATGCGGCGTCGTGCCGGTGATCCGGCGTTTGATGACGAAAGGGCTGCCCGTGTCGAACGCCGTCGCCTACATGCTCGCCGCGCCGATCGTGAATCCCATCGTCGCTGTGAGCACATGGTGGGCGTTTCGCGGGCAGGATCCGCTGGGCACCACGTTATTCCGGCTCGGCGTGGGATTTGGCGTGGCGGCAATCGTCGGCATCGCCGTGAGTCGTTTGCCTATCGGCGGCATCCTGCGCACCGAGGTCATCGCCGACATCGCGCAGCCGGCGGGACTCACTGGCGGCATGCCGTCCGGTGGAATCGGCAGGCGGCTATGGGGCGCGTTGAATGTCTGCGTCGGAGATTTTCTGAGCATGGCCGTTTACTTCGTGCTCGGCGCGATGGCCGCGGCCACATTCAACACCGCCGTGAACCAGGACTTCATCCTGCCGCTCGCAATGAACGACTGGCTCGCGACGGCTTCATTGATGGGCCTCGCCGGCGTGCTCTCCGTGTGCAGCACGACCGATGCGTTCATCGCCGCGACGTTCAGCCTTTTCCCCACCGCCGCAAAACTCGCCTTCCTCGTCTTCGGCCCAATGATGGATTTCAAACTCATCTTTATTTATTCCGCCGTCTTCCGGAAGCGCTTCATCCTCGGCCTTGCCGTTGGCCTTTTCATCCTCATCGGATTAATCTGCGTGCGCCTGCAAGCGGTGCTCGAACCCGTAGTCAAACTGCCATGATTCCACTCATCCAACGTCTCCTCTCCGCCGGCATCCTGATGGCATGGGGCACCGTGCTGTGCGTCATGTATTTCAGCGGACGCATCGTGTCGTATCTCGTGCCCACGTTCCAGCCGCTCACCGTCGTGTGCGGCGTCGCGCTCGTGCTGATCGCCATGCTCGTTTTGCTCGCGCCCGCTGATGACGCGGCAGCGGGACATGCGACCAATCGCTCGTTGTTCAAACGCCTGCTCGCCGCTGCCGTGCTCGTCGTCCCCCTCTTCCTCGCGCTGGGCACGTCGAAGGATGAATACGGCGCGGCGGTCGCAATGAATCGCAATTACGTAAGCGATGTCACGCAACTCCCCGGCGCGCCTCCGCCGGCCGCATCCGATGCCTTGCCCGGCGAGAATCCATCGGCCTCCACAGCCGACCAGGCACCGCCCGGCCCTCCCGTGAACGCAAAAGGCGACGTGCAGGCCGAGGTGATTGACCTGCTCTACGCCGCGCAGCTTCCGGAAATGCGGCCGACCTTCGAGAACAAGCAGATCGAAGTCATCGGACAGTTGATGCCCGCGAAGGAAAACAATCCCAAGGGCGATCGCTACGATCTCGTGCGGATGTTCATGACGTGCTGTGCCGCCGACGCCCAGCCGATCGCGCTTCCCGTTCATCCCGCCGCCAAGCCGGACCTGCCCGACATGACGTGGGTGAAGATCACGGGCAAGGCCGTGTTTCCGATCGTCGCGGGCCAGCGCAGGCCGTTGGTCGAGAATGCAACCGTGGAGAAAACCCAGCCGCCCGAGGACACGTTTTTGTATTGAGCCTGCGACGACGGGTTGCAGTAAGAATGGCGAATCCCGCGACCGCCGAGGCGAGCAGGAGTGCTGTCGAGTTCGGCTCGGGAATCGCCACGACGGACGAGAGGCCAAGCAGGTAGGAAAACTCGATCGAGTTGGACACACCCGCAGTGGCGTTCGCGGAGGCATTCATTTCGACCAGATAATAGGGCGAACTGGTTTGATAACTTTGGCTCGCGTCGAAATTGCTCCCGGTGAAGGACAACAGGGCATCGCCGAACTTGTCGCCGACTGCATCGCATTGAAACAGGCCCATCGAGAAGTCCGCACCCGGCGCGCCGGTAAAAGAGCTGCGGACATCGGACAGATCAATCAAAACGGGAGTTGGAACATGGATCAAAAAGTAGAGCGTAACTCCGCCCGTTCCATTGCCGGGAGCGCCTCCCGTGGAGGCAAAATCAATCCCGCCCGAAATGAAGGGCAGGCCGGACACCTGCGCCTCCGTCACCGAGAGCTGCACAATCCCCGCAAACGTGGCGCCGCCGCTTTCCACCTCGGCGTGCGAGATTGCCGGCAGGCTCGTCGCATCCAGAAATGTTAATGAGTCCACGGCCGTCTCGCCGCCGAGCGAAACGGTCGTCCCCATAAACGGCTCCAACTCCCCGCTCCGAAAAATCGTCATCGTCCCGAGCGGACTGGTCCAGGTCAAATCCTGCGCCCCGCACAGCGACATGCCCGCCAGCCACAGCGCCATGGCAAAAAACAACTGGCGCATGCGACGGCCAGGCACTCGGGAGAATTTTATCACGACTTAATTGGAAGCTTTCTGGGTCACCGCATTCAGCATTTTGTTCAATCGTGCGGTTTCGTCCGACGTCAGGTTTTTTGCCTGTAGAAGCATGGCGCGTGCCTGCGCGGGGTCGGTATCGAGCAGGCTGGCAAATGCCGATTTCAGCGCCTCGCGCCTTGTCCCTTGATTCTGGATGACCGTCGCGCGCTGCCACGCCACGTCGGGCTCATCGAAGCTGGATGCCTCGGAGATTTGCGAATTCGCAAGGTCCCGCTCACGCGGATAGGGCAGCTTGTCCACCCATGCATCGAGTTGCGCACGATCGGCGGAACTGTCCAGCCATCCGCTCACCACGCCGCTGACAGCCTTTTCGCGGATCGCAGGATCCAGGATCCTGTTCGCCACCTCCGCCGCGTGCGCGGGCTCCTTCGCGGCCCATGCCTGGAAAATCGGCTCGGCGGGCTCGGCCACCGTCGCCTGGTTCTTCATGTAATAGTCATACGCGGCCTGCGGATTTTCCGAGGCCCAACCGGCAAGCGCGCTTTGAATCGCTTCCTCCTTTACACGACCGACTGGAAGCGCATTCGCCCATTCGATGGCCTTCGCGGGGTCCTTCGCGGCCCAGCTCTCGGCAATCGCTTTCGACGCGTCGTCGAGCAGCATGGCCTGCGGATCCTCGCGCGGCGGCAGCGTCTCGGAGTCCATCGCCTCCTCGGGCGTGAGCGGCTCGCCATTTTGCTTTGGAGGAATATCGGATACGCCCATGCGGGTCATCTCCGCGGCGCGCTCGACGCTGTAGGCGGCGGCCATCTTGTCGCGAAAATCAGTGAGATCTATGGCGGCGCCGTCCGGCTGGACCTCCGCGCGTGCAGACAACACCGCGTTCATCGCGTAGGGGCGCTCCGCTGAATTTTCCAGCGTCCTCGCCCATGTGGTTGCCTCCTCGGGATGCGTGACGCCGTAAACGGCGGCGATCGCGCTGATGGCGTCCACCCGGCGGACGGGGGTGTGAATCTCCTGCAACACCTGCCTGGCCTGCTCGGGCGATTTCTTGATCATTTCCCCGGCGATCGTGGCGAGCGCGGATTCCAGCGCGTCGTCGAGGAGCCATTGTTTCGCCCATGCGAGGGCCTGGTCGGGATTTTTGCGCGCCGCATATTCGATGAGACGGCGCACGATCTCGTTGAGTTCCGGGCGAGAGGCCACTTCGTCGGACAAGGTCGGCAGCGCATTGGCGAGAGCCGGCGCGAGCATGGCCCAGAGACTGTCCGAGGTGCCATCGTCGTCCACCTCGGTGGCATCAACAAACGCAATGAAACCGGAAAGGTCTTCGCTCACCCATCTGGCGACCAGCGCGGTCGCCACCTTCGCACGAAGTGAGGCGTCGGAGATGCCCATGATCTCGCGCATCAATGCGGGAAAGTCGCCGATAGCGGCTTTGGCGATGCGGCTCTTCCATTCATCCAGGCTCATCGTGCGCGCCGCGGCTGCGGACCCGGAGCCGGCGGCGGCCGCCTCCTTCGCGGAACTTGCGGAAGCCTGCTTCGCTTCGCGCCCGTGAAGCGGAAATTGCGTGAGCACAATGATCGCGATGCCGGCGAGGAAAAGAAATGCGACGAGCCCAATCGCGAAGACTTTCGCTTTCGAGAGTTTGAGGAGATTGCGGAACATATTTTTATTTACCTGGGCAAACAGCGGCGGATTCACCGTTGGCC
>JBOHXO010000104.1:0-6720 GCA_050737475.1 Chthoniobacterales bacterium | reverse complement strand
GCGCGCGCAGCCCGAGTGCGATGCCGCGCTGATGTCGGGATCGGGTTCGACGATGTTCGCGGTGTGCAAAAGCCGCGCCGCCGCGAAATCGCTTTCCGTGCGCGCGCGCGAGCATTTCGGCGCGGCGATGTGGTCGGCGGTGTGCGATGCGCCGGGCTAGCCCGAGAATTCCTCGCCCTCGAGCTCGGAGAACTTTCCGTATTGCTGCGAGGTGAGCACGCCAATCGCCTCGTCGCTGCGGGCGAGACGGTTTTTGCGGAGATTCACGATGCGCTGGTAGTAGCTGATTTTGCCCTGCTCGAACGCGGCGTTCTCCTTCGCGATGTTCTTTTCCGAGCGCTGCTGGATTTTTGCGATCTTCGCTTTTTGCGCGTCGGTGAGGCCGAGCTTCGCCTGCAGCGCGGGCGAGAAGAGCATGTAGCCGCCGAGGATCTGGAAGCGGATTTCGCCAAGGCGTTTTTTCTGGCCGTCGTTGAGGACGCGCAGCGCGCGGCGGTCGGAACCCGCGGTGAGATCCTGGAGATTTGCGAGCCCCTGGGCCTTGGTTTGCTTGCCGGCGGCGACCTTCGCGGTGATGTCGCGGCAGGCGTCGCGGTATTCGTTGCGGATGTCGTTGAGTACCGCGCGCTGGAGCGAGGTGAGCTTCAATTCCTTTTGCACGCTCTCGACGCCGAGCAGCACTGCGGAGGAGCCGGGGGACGGCGAAGGTGCGGCAGGGGTCGCGGCCTGGCTGGTGGCGACGACGAGCGCGGCGAGGAGGGCTGGCAGGATTTTCATAAGTTGGGACTTCGCAAGCGATTCCTCAGGCCGCGAGTTCCTTCGCGATGATGGATTCGAGATGGACGATATCGGCTGCGAATTTGCGAATGCCGTCGGCGAGTTTGTCGGTGGCCATCGGCTCTTCGTTGAGCATCCAGCGGCAGGTTTTTTCGTCCACGTTGATGCGCTCGATGTCCATCTGCTTCGCGGTTTCGGGATCGAGTTTGCGCTCCACGGGGCCGTCGGACTCGGAGAGTTTTTTGAGCAGGTCGGGGCTGATCGTGAGCAGGTCGCAGCCGGCGAGCTCGAGGATTTCGCCGGTGTTGCGGAAGCTCGCTCCCATCACCTGGGTCTGGTAGCCGAACTTTTTGTAGTAGTTGTAAATCTTGTTCACGGACTGCACGCCGGGGTCCTCGGCACCGACGTATTCCTTGCCGGTCGTGGCCTTGTAGTAATCGTAGATGCGGCCGACGAACGGCGAGATGAGCCGCACACCCGCATCGGCGCAGGCGATGGCCTGGCCAAGCGAAAACATGAGCGTGAGGTTGCACTGGATGCCTTCCTTCTGCACGACTTCCGCGGCCTTCGCGCCTTCCCACGTCGAGGCGATCTTGATGAGGATGCGCTCGCGGGGCGTCCCCTGTTTTTCGTAGAGGCCAATGAGGTAGCGGGCCTTCTCGATGGTGGCTGCGGTGTCGAAGGAGAGGCGGGCGTCCACCTCGGTGGAGACGCGGCCGGGGACGATCTGGAGAATTTCGCGCCCGAAAAGGATGAGCAGGTCATCAATGATTTTTTTCTGCAGCGCTTCGCCGCTGAGCGAGGAGCCCTTGTTGTCGGCGATGGCCTTCGCGAGGAGCGGCTTGTATTGGTCGAGCTGGACGGCCTTGTAGATGAGCGACGGGTTCGTCGTGGCGTCCTGCGGCTTGAAGGCCTTGATGGACTCGAAATCGCCGGTGTCGGCGACGACCGTGGTGAATTCCTTGAGTTGATCGAGCTGGCTGACGGCGGTGGCTGTGGTGCTCATGGCTTGGAGATGGGTTGTCAAAAAAACCTACACCCGCGCTCCGGTTCCGCCAAATCAATTAGAATGGCGTTTTGGTCACCTGCGGAGGCGCGCGGCGTTCAGCTCTCGTGGGCGAGGCAGGCTGCGAGGAAGCCCTTGAAGAGCGGGTGCGGCACGTTCGGCTTCGACTGGAATTCCGGGTGGAACTGGCACGCAAGGAACCATGGGTGGTTTTTCAACTCGATGAGTTCGACGAGCGTGCCGTCGGGTGACGTGCCGGAGATGACGAAGCCGCGCTTTTCCATTTGCTCGCGGTAGGCCTGGTTGAACTCGTAGCGGTGGCGGTGGCGCTCGAGGATTTCCGCTCGGCCATAGACCTGGTGGGCGAGCGTGTTTCTGCCGAGCACGGTCGGGCAGGTGCCGAGGCGCATCGAGGCGCCCTTGTCGGTGACATTTTTCTGCTCCTCGAGAATGCAAATGACGGGGTGCAGGCACTCGGGATCGAACTCGGTGCTGTTCGCGCCCTCGAGGCCGCAGACGTTGCGCGCGAATTCGATGGTCGCGATCTGCATGCCGAGGCAAAGCCCGAGGTAGGGCGTGCGGGACTCGCGGGCGAATCGCGCCGCCTCGATCTTGCCCTCGACGCCGCGGTCGCCGAAGCCGCCGGGCACGAGCACGCCGGCCACGCCGCGGAGATATTTGTCCGCGCCTTCCTTCTCGAGGTCCTCGGCATCCACGAGCACGAGATCGGCGCCGCAATCGTGCGCCGCTCCGGCATGTGTGAGCGATTCGTAGATGGATTTATAGGCGTCCTGGAGCTCGATATATTTGCCGACGACCGCGACGCGGACGCGCTTTTTCGGATTCACCACGCGCTCGACGTAGCGAATCCAATCGGACATGACGGGTTCGGACGTTTGCAGGCCGAGGTAGCGGCAGACGATGGTGTCGAGGCCCTCTTCCTGGAACATCAACGGCGCCTCGTAGATCGTATTCTCCACGTCGCGTCCCTCGATTACGGCCTCGATGGGAACGTTGCAAAAAAGCGAAAGTTTCTGGCGCACGTCGGCGTCGAGCGGAAGCTCCGTGCGGCAGATGAGCACCTGCGGCTGGAGGCCGATCTCGCGCAGCTTCGCGACGCTTTGCTGCGTCGGTTTCGTCTTCAATTCGCCCGCGGCCTTGATGAAAGGCACGAGCGTGACATGCATGAGCAGCGTGTTGCCGATGCCGGCCTCGAGGATGAATTGACGGATGGCTTCGAGGAACGGCAGGCCCTCGATGTCGCCGGTGGTGCCGCCGATCTCGGTGATGCATACGTCCGCGTCGGATTCGCTGCCGATGAGCCGGATGCGGCCCTTGATTTCGTCGGTGACATGCGGAATGACCTGCACCGTCTTGCCGAGGTAATCGCCGCGGCGTTCCTTCGCGAGCACGGTTTCGTAAATCTGGCCGCTTGTGACGTTGTTCGCGCGGGTGAGGACGGTGTTCGTGAATCGCTCGTAGTGGCCGAGGTCGAGATCGGTCTCCGCGCCGTCGGAAAGCACATACACCTCGCCGTGCTGGAACGGGCTCATCGTGCCCGGGTCCACATTCAAATACGGATCGAGTTTTTGGAGAACGACTTTGAGCCCGCGGTGTTCGAGCAATGTGCCGAGCGACGCGGCGGCGAGCCCTTTTCCGAGGGAACTCACCACGCCACCAGTCACGAAAATGTGCTTCATGCGCGCCGATCATACGGGCGCATTTGCGAAAATCCAGCGTTGCGAAAAAATACCGCGGCAGGAACTATTTTGCCGGGCCGCGAACGACGGTCGCCACCCGACGCGTCAGCGCGAACTTCCAGATTTAGTTGTCAAAATATGCTGAGACTGGCGACTTGGAAAACTGCGAGAAAAGCCGCTCAAACAATGCCTGTCGCTCTGGCGTATCGCCACCATGCCTGCGATCCACGGCCTTCATGACAGGATAGAGGTGTGAGTAGGTTGAGGCGGTCTTCAGGCTGAGCGGCAGGGAGTAGAAAATGAACCTGACGGCGGCGACCAGTCGTGAATCGGGCTTTCCGCGGCTGGCCAAATAGCCGTCCATGACGGCCTTCAACAGAAAACCATCCACCCGCACTTGCCGCGACAGGCGAATTGCCGGAATTGTCGGTTTGCCTTTGATCAATCGGACCACCGCCACGCGCGTATAGACCATCGCCAGCGAAGGATCGCGCTCGGTGAAAATCCGGAGTTCGCGCGCGACAATCGCCGCCGCTTTCATTCCATGTTTGTTTTCAAGCTTCACGGTGAGGTGCCTCGAAAAATCGCTGTGCGCGGTCTCCGAGCCGCGCGCGTTCGCAGCATGGAGCGCCATTGCGGCAATCGCGGTGAGTAAAATTGCGTGCTTCATCGCCCGGGGAGGTGCGACGAATCTACAGCTCTTCCGGTGCGTTGAGAAGCTCGGAAACCCGCTTGAGCAGGCGGCCGGCGGCGCCGCCGTCGAGCACGCGATGGTCGAAACTGAGCGTGAACATGGCCTCGGTGACCGGCACGAATTCCTTTTTCTCCGCGTCCCAGCTTGGGACCACGACGCCGGAGCCCATGCCGAGGAGCACGGTTTGCTCGGGCAGCGGAATCGGCGTGGCGAGCGTGAGGCCGAACGTGCCGTAGTTCGTGATCGTCGCGATCGAGCCGCCGGTGTCGGCGGCGGGCAGGCGGCGGGCGCGGGCGAGTTCGACGAGGCGATTGTAGCGCTCGACGAGGTCGGAGAGGCTGGTCTGGTCGGCGTTTCGGATGACGGGCACGAGCACGCCTTCCGCCGCCTCGACGGCGAAGCCGATGTCTATCGAGCGCGGGTGGATGATTTTTTCGCCAATGAGCCGTCCGGCGGGCGTGCTGTCTTCGCCGAGCGCGATGGCGAGCGCGCGAAGTCCATACAACGCGGGGCCGGGCTTCACGGTTTGCGCCTTGCGGTGCGCGAGCATTTTGTCGAGCTGCACGGGCCGGCCCACGGTCGCGAGCGGACGCGTCCAGCTGCGGCGCATGGCATCGGCGACGGCGACGCGCATCGAGGACGCGGGCGTGATGCGATTGCGTTCGATGTCCTCGAGGAACCGCTCAAGATCCTCGATCGTCACGCGACCGCCGGCGCCGCTGCCAGCGATGCCGGAGAGATCCGCCTGGTGCATTCCGAGCTCGGACATGCGCGCCTTCATGCGCGGAGTGAGGTAGCTTGCGCCGCCGGCGTGCGCGGGGACGGGCAGACCGCGCACGGTCGGCTCGACGCGCGTGGTGGATTCCACTTCAATTTTCGGACGCCGCTGCTCGACCTTCTTGCCGTTGGGGGTTTCATCGCCGAGGCCGAGCCGTTTCGCCTCCTCCTCGGTGACTTCGATGTAACCAAGCACGGCGCCGACCGGGTAGCTCTTGTCAATCTCCGCGGTGATCTCGGCGAGCGTGCCGTTGCAGGTCGCGGTGACGCCCATCACGGCCTTGTTCGTCTCGACCTCGAGCACGTCGGCATCGGCCTCGACCGCGTCGCCGATGTTGAGAACGAGACGGACGAGCGTGGCCTCGGCGATGGACTCGCCGAGCTGCGGCATGATGATCGGAACCTTGAGCGGGGCCTGGAACATGGTGCGGTGCGGTTAAATTTCGAGGAGCTGTCGCGCGGCTGCGGTCACGGCGCCGGCGGTCGGCCGGTGCGTGCCCCACAGCGCGGGGTGATAGGGAACGGGAGTGTCCTTCGCGTTGAGGCGTTGAGGCGGGGCGTCGAGCAATCCGAAGGCTTCGGCGCTTACGCGGGCGACGATCTCGGCGCTCACTCCGCCCCATGGCCACGCCTCGCTCAGGCAGAGCAGGCGGCCGGTGCGCGCGACGGAGGCGAGCACGGTGTCCGTATCGAGCGGCTTGACCGAGCGCAGGTCCACGACCTCGATTTCGTAACCGTCGGCGGCGATTTCCTCCGCGGCGCGGAGTGCTTCGTGCACCATCGCGCTGTAGGCCACGATCGTCGCGTCGCGGCCGGGACGTGCGATGCGCGCCTTGCCGATGGGCTGGGCTTCCGCGGGCAGCGATTCCGCCTTGAGGTGATTGTATAAAAACTTGTGCTCGCAGTAGATCACCGGGTCATCAATGGCGACCGCCTCGAGCAGCATGCTGTAGGCGTCCTCGACGGTCGCGGGCGTGAGCACGATGAGGCCGGGATAGTGCGCGTAGAGCGCCTCCATGCTCTGGCTGTGGAACGGGCCGCTGCCCGCGGTGCCGCCCGAAGGCAGGCGCACGACGATGGGACACGGCACGCCCGTGCGGTAGTGGAGCGTGGCGGCCTGGTTGACGATCTGGTTGAGCCCGCAGGTCGAAAAATCGGCGAACTGCATTTCGATGATCGGCCGCGCGCCCTCGATGGCGGCGCCGATGGCCATGCCGACAATGGCGTCCTCGCTGAGCGGCGAGTCCAGCACCCGGCCGGGAAATTTCCCGGCAAGCCCCTCGGTGGCCTTGAACGCACCGCCAAACGCGCCGATGTCCTGCCCGTAAATAAAAACGCGCGGATCGTCGGCCAGCGCCTTCGCCTGCGCTTCGCGGATCGCGTCGAGATACGTGATGCTCATGCGATTTGGTCCGCGAGTCGCGTCGTGGAAATGGCGCACCAATCCTCGTCCTCGGGATCGGGCTCCGGCTCGCGCTGCACGCGGGTGGCGATGTCGTTGATTTCTTTTTTGATCTCGTCGCGCCAGGCAGTCAGCTCCTCCGCGGTGGCCCAGCCGTGGGCGACGATTGCCTCCGCGGCGACATTCAGACAGTCGCGGCCGACGTGTTGTTTGCGCAGTGCGGCGTCCACGTATTTGGCGTTGTCGTGCTCGCCGTGGCCGACGAGGCGCAACAAATCCGCGACGACGAGTTGCGGTCCGCCGCCCGCGCGCGCCGCGGCGATTGCACCGCCGACGACTTTCATGCAGGCCTCGAGATCGGTGC
>JBOHXO010000103.1:0-18290 GCA_050737475.1 Chthoniobacterales bacterium | reverse complement strand
ATCATGATGTCACGGGCGTTGGATGGTTGGCCCTGGCCAGAGGGCGGTTTCGACAATTACGAAAGATATTCTATTCCGGCTGGTCCCCCAGTGGTGTTGGAGCAACCATGGCAGATGGTGCCCGATGATGGGGCTCATGTTAGTGTGGATCTGGAAACCTACGCAAACTATAGCGGCGATTTTCACGCAGCTAGCACGGCACCGCAGTCACTCGACGTGAAGATTGGCACTGAGCCGGCAGATTTTTATGGTACCAGTGCATGGCTTACTCTGAAAAACACAGGTGGATTGAGCGATAACGACTATGTGCACTTTTTTGCCCAAGACGCTTCTTCGCAAGTGAAAGTTCTGCGTGCGTCACGTCTCACGGCAAAGAACTTTACGGTGCAGCCCTATAAGGTGATCTGTCCCACGACTCTACATGCACCAGATCCCGACAGCCTACCTAGCAGTCAGGAACTGCAAGAAGACCTAAATCGCATCTATCGCCAGATGAATATTACATTCACGGTGAAACCCTACAAGACCATAACTGTGGATTATGATATAGGCCCGGCTATTCCTGCCGGCCCCCTACAGCCGTTCGTCCCGAATATGAAAAGCAATGTTGGCAATCCGCAGAATGGCTTCCTCGACGCGACTGTTTTTGAGGATGTCCTCACCCGAGAGGAAAATGCGGTTTATAATGAGGAGTATCATTCAACCGACAACGCGAGTCTCTATTTTCTCGGTGATGTGATTCGTTATCACGACTTTGTTGGTCCGGTCAATGCGCCTGCTTGCAGACCAATTTATGGTTACACTAGACGGGTCACCCATCGTGCTATCATTAGTTTTTTGAAGGATAAGCCGTTGCTTCTCCACACTGCAGCCCATGAGATCGGCCACATGAATATAGGTGTAAATGGCAAAGGTCTTTATCATCCTAGATTAGATGACGGTAGAGGCCCTAACAGCGGGAACCCTGCAATTCCCGCTTACCCTTTGATGAGGCTTTCCGACGATCGCAAACGGTTGATGTTTCCACATCCTACCTCCCTGGAATATTTGGATATGGGGCAGCCCGCGCGTTATCCTGCGGTGCTCCTTTATGACGAATGGAAACGCTACCGGGGAGAATGATGAAAACTAGCTTTCTGCGAAAATTAAGTGTTACAATAATCGCTACATGGCTTTCAATCTCGATCTGTAAGGCCGAAGTCCTCCACTTCTATTTGGAGTCTGACAGGTCAACGAAAGATGTAGACCTCGAACTCTTGTCCCATGGGGACGCTCAAAAGGCATGGCAATTATTTTGTGAGGTATCACGAGCTCATTATCAGGTGCTAGATCCAAATATTGGGGACATCGTTCAACGGTCTGGTCGGGCTATTGCTAACAACACTGCGGTGCAAGCGATGCTCGAAACTGAACTGAAGGCAGTTCCTTATCGCACCGGAAGAGAATACGAGATTCCCATCCTTGGGGATATCCCCTCACCATGGTCTGCGCGTTTGCTCGCATCCCATCTCATGAACCCCGTCGCGATAAAGCCAGCGGAGAGGGATTCGGACGCCGATGAATTATCGAACGGCTACGCTGCTATCGAGGGGTTGAGTGCCATGGGATTCTCCGACGCCCCTAGTAAGCCTGACCACAATGGTCTAATCCACCTGCCCTATGATGGAACAGGGCCAGACCAGTGGCGGCGATGGTGGAAGGCGAACGAAGCGAACATCGAAGTGCGCATCCTTGAAATAAACCCCGATTACAAGCCCAACTCAAAAGTGGCAGGGGTCTATGCTGCGACTCCTGCACCAAGCGTGGCAAATTCAACGCCCAAGCCGGCACCGGCACCGAGCGCCACGCCAGTTGTCGCAAAGCCAATCAAACGTTCCAATTGGTCCATGTATCTCTGCGGCATTGCGCTCGCCGTCGCAGTCCTGGGTGCAACGATGTGGGCGCTCCGGCGGAAGGAATAGAAAACCGATTGCCCGGGGGATTCGCGGAAGAAGTCGGCATTATCGGCGCAAGTTTGCGCGGTTTGGCGGTCATGAACCGCGGCAATGTCGTTCTCATCAAAGACGAATGGATGAATATAAATGGTGCGAACCCATTCGAGTCATTCGGGACAAAATCCCGCGCTGTTTCCTGAATTTAGGGTTTACTCCGGCGTGAAATTCTTTGACGCGGCCATCGCGCTAATGGTCATTCAGTCCATGCGTTTTTCCCTCGCGAGCGCCATCGCCGTATTTCTGCTCCTCGCCGGATGTGGAAAGCCGGCCGGCAAAGCTCCGCAACTTGCGCCGGCGCCCGTGGAAGTCGCTGTCGCCGAACAGCGCGACATGCCCGTGGAGCTGCGCGCAATCGGCGCCGTTGATCCACTTGCGAGCGTGCAACTCAAGGCGAAGGTGCAGGGCGAAGTCACCCGCGTATTGTTTTCCGACGGGGCCTATGTGAAGGCGGGGCAGCCGCTTTTCGAGATTGATCCGCGCTCGTTCCAGGTCTCGCTGCAGCGCGCCGAGGCGGACCTCGAGCAGGCGCAGATCGAGGCGACGAACGCGAAGGACCAGGCCGACCGCTACACGAAACTCACCAGCCAGGGCGTCGCGTCGAAGGAGCAATTCGCGCAATTCCAGACCGCCGCCTCCTCGCAAAAATCCATCCTCGCCGCGCGACAGGCCGACGTGGACCAGGCAAAACTTTCGCTCGATTGGGCCACCGTGCGCGCCCCGATCAGCGGCCGTGCCGGCGCCGCATTGTTGAAGGCGGGCAACATCGTCCAGGCGAACACCGACGTGCTCACCGTCATCAACCAGACGCAGCCGATCTACGTGACATTTTCGCTGCCGGAGACGCAACTTTCAGCCGTGCGCCAATGGATGGGCAAGGGGGCTGTCGCCGTGGTCGCGAAGGATCCCGACAAGGGCGGAGTCCTCGGCAACGGCAAGCTCGAATTCCTCGACAATACCGTGGACCGCCAGTCCGGCATGATCACGATGAAGGCGACCTTCCCGAACGAAAACGAAACCCTCTGGCCGGGCGAGTTCGTGGACCTCGTCGTCACTCTCACGACCGAGCCGCACGTCGTCGTCATCCCGGGTCCGGCCATCATGGAAGGCCAGGATGGCTCCCAGGTTTTTGTCGTGAAGGACGGCGTGGCCACGCTCCAAAAAATCGAAATCGAACGCACCGTCGGCGGCAATGTGATCGTCCGCTCCGGCCTCGAGCCGGGACAGACCGTAGTCGTAAGCGGCCAGCTCCGCGTCGTGAATGGCGGGAAGGTTTCCGTCACGGCCACCCCTGGAGCCTGATTCCATGAGCCTCACCGACCCGTTTGTCCGCCGGCCGATCATGACCACGCTGGTCATGCTGGCCATTCTCGGATTCGGGATCGTGTCCTACCGGCAGTTGCCCGTCAGCGATCTGCCGAGCGTGGATTTTCCAACGATCAACGTGTCGGCAAACCTCGCCGGCGCCAATCCCGAGACGATGGCCTCGTCCGTCGCCACGCCGCTCGAGAAGCGTTTTTCCACGATCGCCGGCATTGATTCGATGACGTCCTCGAGTTCGCTCGGCGCGACCAACATCACGCTCCAGTTCGTGCTCTCCCGCGACATCGACGCAGCCGCGCAGGACGTGCAGGCCGCGATTTCCAGCGCGCTGCGCCAGCTTCCCACCGACCTGCCCACCCCGCCCACATTTCGCCGCATCAATCCCGCCGAGCAACCCATCCTGCTGCTCAGCTTGCGTTCCGATTCGCTGCCGCTCAGCAAGGTGGACGAATACGCGGAGACCATCGTCGCGCAGCGCCTCTCGACCGTGACCGGTGTCGCGCAGGTGGATGTGTGGGGCGCGCAAAAATTCGCCGTCCGCGTGCAGATTGATCCCCGCGTGCTCGCTGCGCGTGGCATCGGCATTGACGAAATCGAGACGGCCGTCAGCGGAGCGAATACCAACCAGTCCACCGGCTCGCTCGACACGGGCTCGAAGACGCGCACCATCGAGGCCACGGGACTGCTCAACCACGCGCAGGATTTTCGCGAAGTCATCGTCACCTACCGCAACGGCGCGCCCGTCCGCCTCGGCCAGCTCGCAAACGTCGTGGACAGCGTCGAGGACGACAAGAGCCTCAGCTGGCTCGACGGCAAGCAGGGGGTCATCCTCGCGGTCCAGCGGCAACCCGGCGCGAATACCGTGCAGGTGATTGACGACATCAACGCGCAGTTGCCGACGATCCGCGCGCAGATGCCGCCCGGCGTGGAGCTGGGCGTGTTCTACGACCGCTCGACGTCCATTCGCCAGTCGCTCCACGACGTGCAATTCACGCTCGTGCTCGCCATCGCGCTCGTCGTTCTGGTCATCTTCCTTTTCCTGCGCAGCCTCAGCGCCACGCTCATCCCCAGTGCTGCCATTCCGCTTTCGCTCATCGGCACATTCGCCGTGATGTATCTCCTCGATTTCAGCGTGAACAATTTCACGCTCCTCGCGCTCACGCTCTCGGTCGGCTTCGTCGTGGACGACGCCATCGTCGTGCTCGAAAATATCGTCCGCCACGTCGAGAAGGGCATGAAGCCATGGGACGCCGCGCTCAAGGGCGGCCGCGAAATCAGTTTTACGATTCTCTCGATGACACTCTCGCTCGCGGCCGTCTTCATTCCCGTGCTGTTCATGGGCGGAATCCTCGGACGCCTCCTCAACGAATTCGCAGTCACCATCGCTGCGGCGATTCTCGTCTCCGGCTTCATCTCGCTCACGCTCACGCCGATGCTGTGCAGCCGCTTCCTGCGCGCCGGCCAGCGGCACAATCGTTTCTATCGCGCCACCGAGCACATTTTCTGGAGACTCGTCTCGCTCTACGAACGCTCACTCCGCGTGGCCCTGAGGCACCATCTCGTCGTCGTGACCATCGCCGTGCTCATGACGGCGGCCACCGCGTGGCTCTTCATCGCGATCCCGAAAGGCTTCCTGCCCAGCGAGGATGCCAGCCGTGTGGTCATTACCACCGAAGCCGAGCAGGGCATCGCCTTCGATCGCATGGTCGAACTGCAGCAGCGAGCCGCCGGCATCGTCGCAAAAAATCCCCATGTCCAATCCTATATCTCGAGAATGGGAGGCGGCTCGTCGAACAACGGTCGCATCGTCGTCACGCTCAAGCCGCGCAGCGAACGCCCGTCGGTGGACGATGTCGTTCGCGAGTTTCGGCGCGACCTCTCCGGCATCGCCGGGCTGAAAATCTTTCCGCAAAATCCGCCGACCATTCGCATCGGCGGCAACCAGTCCAAGAGCCTTTACCAATTCACGCTCTTCGGCCCCGACCTCGATGTCCTTTATCCCGCCGCCGACAAGCTGGAGAAAAGCATGGAAGCCATTCCGGGCATCGTGGATGTCACTTCCGATTTGCAGATCACCAGCCCGCAGGTGCTCGTCTCCATCAACCGCGACAAGGCCTCCACGCTCGGCGTCACCGCCGCGCAGATCGAGTCCGCGCTCGGCAGCGCATACGGCGCACGCCAGATATCCACGATCTACACCGCGAACGACCAATACCACGTCATCCTCGAGGCGCTGCCCCGCTTCCGCCGCGAGTCGCCCGATCTCACGCGTCTCTACATTCGTTCAGCCATTAGCGGCCGCCTCGTCGCGCTCGACACGGTTGCAACCATCAGCCAGAACGTCGGCCCGCTCAACGTCCAGCACCTCGGCCAGCTTCCCGCCGTCACGCTTTCCTTCGACCTCGCCGCAGGTGTTTCGCTCAGCCAGGTCGTGCCCGAGATCAAGCGCGTCGCGGAGGAACAACTCGACGACAGCATCAGCACGCAATTCCAGGGCACCGCCAAGGCCTACGAGGACTCGCTCGGAAATCTCGGCTTCCTCCTCCTCACCGCCGTGCTCGTCATCTACCTCGTGCTCGGAATCCTCTACGAAAGTTTCGTCCACCCGCTCACGATTCTCTCCGGCCTGCCTTCCGCCGGCTTCGGCGCGCTCGTCACGCTCTGGATCTTCGGCGTCGAGCTCAACGTCTACGGCTTCGTCGGCCTGCTCATGCTCATCGGTATTGTCAAAAAGAACGCGATCATGATGATTGATTTCGCACTCGATGCGCAGCGCAGTGGCAAGTGCCCGCCCGCCGAGGCGATTCTTCAAGCCTGCTCCGTCCGCTTTCGCCCGATCATGATGACAACCTTCGCCGCAATGATGGGCGCGCTGCCCATTGCATTCGGTCTCGGACAGGGCGGCGAAACACGCCGTCCGCTCGGCCTCGCCGTCGTCGGCGGCCTCGTCATCTCCCAGCTCGTCACGCTCTATCTCACGCCGGTCATCTATCTCTATTTCGAAAAACTCCAGGCCCGCCTGAGCCGCCGCGACACCACTCGGCCGCCACTGCCCGTGCCGGCGTGACCGCGAAAAGCGCATCGACGCGAGGCCGGCGCGCGCCGATATTCGCCGCATGAGAGTGCTCCTTGTCCTTGCCGCCATGTGCTCCTGCGCCCTTGCGCAATCCGGCATCCAAAACGCGCCGTCCGAAGACGCATCCACCACTGCCGCGCCGAAAAAACTTCCGGACAAGCTCGAGAAGCCCGCCGCACCGGAGACACCCAAGCGCACGCCCGAGGAAGTCGTGGGCACATTCTTCGAGGCGCTCAAGGCCGACAAGGTGGATGCCGCCTACGACACGCTCAAAACCGAACTCGGCATCTCCGAACGCAGCCCCGAGGAGGCGCGGAAGATGCGCGAGCAGACGCAGAAGGCCCTCGATGCCTACGGTCCCGCGCGCAGCTACGAAATGGTGCTCGAGGAAAAACTCGGCACGCACTTGATGCGCCGCACCTACCTGCTCATCGGCGAAGTCATGCCCCTGCGCTGGAAATTCTATTTCTACAAACCGCTCGACCGCTGGATGCTCATTGACCTCCGCATTGACGACTCCATTCCGGTTTGGTTCGACGAAAACGCAAAGGCGACAAAATGACCGCCCTCGCGCCGGCCGCGCGGTTTCTGCAATTCGTGCGTTTTTCGCACACGATTTTTGCGATGCCCTTCGCGCTCGGCGCAATGGTCGTGGCCGCAAACGGCCTTCCGCCAGCCCGCATCATCGGCCTCATCGTGCTCGCGATGGTTTTCGCACGCACCGCCGCGATGACTTTCAACCGCATCGCCGACTGGGAAATTGACAAGCGTAATCCCCGCACCGCCGGGCGCCACAAGCTGATCACGCGCGGCGCCGCCATCGCGGGATGTGCGGTTTCCGCGGCCCTGCTCATCGCAACGGCGTGGTGCATCAATCCGATCTGCTTCGTCCTTTCGCCCGTCGCACTCGCGATCGTCTTTTTCTACTCGTTCACGAAACGCTTCACCGCGGCGGCGCAGTTTTTTCTCGGCCTTGCGCTGGCCGTCGCGCCCGTCGGGGCGTGGCTTGCGGTGACCGGCGCCTTCGCCGCGCCGCCGTTCATTCTCGCCCTCGCGGTCGTGCTGTGGCTCGCGGGTTTCGATACGATCTACGCCACGCAGGACTACGAAGTGGATTGCCGCGAGGGATTGAAATCCATGGTCGTCTGGCTTGGCATTCCGCGCGCTCTTCGCGCCGCACAAATCCTCCACGCCGGCACATGGCTGGCGCTTGCGGCATTCGGCTGGAGCGCCGGGCTCGGGCCCGCCTACTGGGCAGGACTCGTTGCGATCCTCGGACTGCTCGTCTACGAGCACAGCGTCGCCCGCACGCTCGACGTGGCCGCCATCAACGCCGCTTTTTTCAACGCCAACGCCGGCATCGGCATCGTCTTCGTGGCCTCGACATTCATTGACCGCCTTGCCTGATCCCAAGCCCAAACGCAGACGCCGCTGGCTCCGCCGATTGCTCGGTGTGGCGGTGCTCGTGGCACTGGCGCTCGCAGTTGCATTTGTGGTGGCTGCGAGAAATCTCGAATGGATTGCGAAGTGGACGATTCATCGCGCATTCCCCGGCGTGAAAGTCGAAATGGATTCGCTGAGCATTGTATCGGCAACGCGGCTGGAGGTTCGCAAACTCGAGTTGAAATCGTCGAAGACCGGCGAGTTGCTCCTCGCGCTCGAGGACGGCACGGCCGTCTTCAGTTTTGGCGATGTGTGGCGCCTGCGCCTCGACGAACTGCACCTGAAAAACCCCAACCTCGTTGTCTCCCCGGATCTCGGCGACGCCCTTGGCGTCAAGCCTGGCGGCCCGGAGCAAAAAAAATCCGGCGGAACATTCGGCTGGGGAATCGGACGGTTCGTGGTGACCGACGGCCATCTCCGCGTCACGCGCTTCGGCGAGCAATCGCCGACGATTGACATGGATGTTTCCGCGGACCTTAAAAACTTTGGCGCCGGCGTCGAGGCGGGCGCAGTCGAGCACTTCGTGCGGCTGGAAAAGATCGTGGCATGGGACATTCACAACCAGCCCATGCTGCGTGTTGCGGACGCGGATTTGCGATTTACGACAGATGAGCTTTTCTCGCACGACCGCGTTCGTTCCGTGCGCATCGGCAGGGGCGACCTCACCATTGGGCCGGCCCTCATCAACTCATTCTCTTCCCCGTCGAAATCCGCCCCGCCGCAGGCTCCGACCGCTCAAACAAAATCCGGCTGGTCCGTAGGCTCGCTGCAACTCGACGGCCTTGCTGTGGCGATGCCCGATGCACCGGGATTCATTGGCCGCACGAATTTCAGAATCGCGGCCGCGCTGCGGGATGTCGGCACTGCCGATGCGAAGGAGGAGCAACGCGTGACGCTCACCGATGTCGGCATGGCGACAGATCGCACCCCGGGAACCGAATTGCTGACGGCCGCCAGCGCGGAGGCGCGCTTCTCGGTCGCCGGGCTCGCTGCCGGACACATCGAAGAGATCACGCTCAAGGATCCGGTCGTGGATTTTTCGCCGCGTGACATGGCGCAAACCACGGTTCCTGCCGCGAGCAGCCCGCCCGCACCAACGGCGAAAGCGGGGGAGCCCGTGCCGATGAGCATTGGCCGGCTTCATTGCGACTACGGCGCACTGCGGCTGCGCGACCTGCAGGACGGAACACTCGGCATCACCGCGAAATTCAGCTTCGACCTGAAAAATTTTGGAACGACGGGCGAAGCCTCTACCACGCCGCAGGAATTAACGATTTGGGACGCGCAGGCAGCCAGCGGCGGCGCCGACGCATTCACCACGCTCGACATCGTGCAGGTGCATTTCACCGCCGCCGGCCTTCTCCGGCAGCATATTGATGCCGTGAATATCGCCGGCGGCCGCCTGCTCATCGGCAGCGCGATTCAAAAACTTCTCGCTGCACCTGCCGCTCAAAAAAATACGCCGTCACAGCCCGTCGCAGCCTCCGCCCCGTTGCCCGGCTGGTCCATCGGATCGCTCGATATTTCCCGCGTGCGCACCCGCATCGAGGACAAACGTCCCGGACTCACCGAACTCCGCTTCACGCTCAACACCGCTCTGCGCAACGTCGAGGCGAGTGGCGTGACATCGCAGGTGCTCGACGAGGTCCAGACCGTGGAACTGGCGAACATTGACCTCCGCTCGCCGCTCAACGCCTCCGCAAAAATCTTTTCACTCCGCAGCGTGTTCGTGCGCTTCACGCTGCGAGACCTTGCGCAAAAGCACCTCCGCGAGATCGTCATCCTGCGCCCCACGATTTATCTCAGCCAGGACCTGTTCGTTTACATGGAGCGCGTTTCCGCGCCGGATGCGAATGCGGCGACTGCACAATCCCAGGCCGCTCCTGCCGGTTCGAATTGGGCGGTGGACCATCTCGATGTCAAATTCGGCCGGCTCGTGATCGGCGGCGGCGCGACCTCGGATGTGGGTGTGCCGATCGAGTTCGAAACCTCGGCGGATAATTTCGCGCTCGACGACCTTGCCAGGCTCCAGCTCAAAACCGCCCTCCGCGTGCCGAAGCAAAACTACGAGAATTCGAATTACCAAATCTCGATCGAGGATATCGAGGGCGACCTGCGTTTTTCGTATCCACCGGACAAGGGCGAGAAAAATCTCGTCCAAAAACTCGAAATGAAATCCGCGCGCTGGCGGCAATTCCGATCCATGAAGCCGTGGATCGCCGTGACGTTCGACGCCTCGGGCATCAACGGCCTGTTCGGCGGCGAGGCTTACGACGGATATTTGAACGGCGGCTTCAGCTTCATGTTCGAGCAGGACTCGCCGTGGGTCGGGTGGATTTCCGGAACCGATATCGCGACGAAGCAACTCACAGACATCATGGCGCCGCAAAATTTTCGCATGACCGGTCCGCTTACGTTCGAAGTGCAGTTCGACGCCTTTCGCAAGAGCATTGACCGCGTGAAGGGCATGTTCAAAGTCACCGAGCCCGGCACCCTCAAGGTCGGCAAACTCGACGACCTCCTCGCGAACATTCCGCCCGAGTGGACCGCCATCAAGCAGAGCAGCACGCGCATTGCGCTCGAGACGCTCCGCGATTTCGACTACACGAGCGGCTCGGGGGATTTTTGGTTCGTGCAATCGCAGGGCATCATGAATCTGGATTTGAAAGGCCCGCTCGGTTCGCGCAGATTCGAAACCGTCCTGCACGACGGGCAGGAAACGGACTCCAAATGGCAGCAAGGAAAACTCGGCAAAGAATAAGCGCGGCACTCGCGGCATGCGCGTTGCTGGCCGGCTGCAAGGCTCCGTCCATCAATCTCGCCACCAGCGAGCCCATCAAGGTGGACATCGCAATGCGGCTTGACGTGTATCAACACACCTCGGGCAACGGCACGACTACCGCGAGTTCGCCCGCGGCCACCGTCGCACCTGCAAAGCCGGCGCCCACGCCCGCGCGCGGCGGCGATCCCGAGGAGCGCCGCAAAAATCGCCAGGCCGACATCCAGACTTTCAAAAACTCGCGAATCATCGGCGAGGGGCACAACGGCCTGCTCACCATCCTTGTCGAGCCCGCCGGCGATTACGGCGACTACGTGCGACGGACCGTGGCCGGTGAAAATTCGGACCGCATGGCGATCATGAAAGCGCGCGCGGAGAAGGAGAAGCGCTCGCTGCCGGACGTGCAGGTCGAGCAGGCGAAACTTTGGGTGGATCGCTCGTTCAAGGGCGAGTGGATCGAGACGCAAAAGCCCGACGGCTCCTACCAGTGGGTGCAAAAAGCAGGCTGATCGCTCAAGCCTGCTTCTCGACGAAGATGGCGCACGAGGCCGTGTAGCCGTGCACACAATTCACGCCCGCCACAGGGCCGATCTCGCCGTTGCAGAAAAATCCTGCCGAGTTGTGGCTGCCGAAAATTTCCGCGAGCATCCCCGCGTCGTGGTTCGGCTTGCCGAAAAAGGATGAGCCGCGACCGGAGCAACTGAACAGCAGCGACGCGACCGGCGAGCCGGTTGTCTCGACCGTCTGCTTCAGCACGCGGCGAAGATCCGCGTGGGCCGCCTGGCGGTCGCGCAATTGGTATTGCACGGTCTGGCCGACGCGCGGGATGCCCGCGATGACGACCGCGCCGGAATCGGGGTCCGCGCCGATGATGTTGCGAATGAGAAAATGCCCCGGGCGAAAATCCTCGACGTATTCCGTGCTCGCGATGCCGGCGAAAAGATTGCCCTGCGCGTGCGAACGCTCGGTTTCGGTGAGCGATTGAAAAGCCGTCTCCAGCGCCTGGTAGGCGGGGCGGGAGCCGAGCGCGAAAATGATGTTGTCCTCCGCGCGCGTGACCGGAAGCGGCTCGCCGATGGGCTTGCAGCCCTGGCTCACGGCAGGCACCAGGCGCAGCGCGCCGCTGAACCCGACCACCACGCCGCCGTCAATCACGCGGCTGTTGTGGAAGACGGCAATCTTCTCCGACTCGCGTCCACCGCTGGCCAGGCCGCCGACAACCGGCACGCCGGGGAAGGCGGAGTTCCATTCCGTGAGCCAGTCGTCCACGCCGAAGCCAAAAGGATTTGTCAGCACGACCCAGCTTTCGGCGGCGGGAAAACGACGTTTCCAAAAATCCGCGCCACTCGCGTCCTCGACGAGAGAGTTCGACAGCTCGTGCAGCGCGACGGTGGTGTCGTCGGCGTGGAGTGCGAGAATCGAAAATCCGCTGCCGCCTTCCTGTTCGGTGTCGTCGAAGATAAAGCCGTCGCTGGTGCAGCCGACGAGCTCGAGCACATGTCCGTCCACGCGAATCGTGTCGGCGAAATCGTCGAGGTGAGGCAGGTAGTCCGGCGTGACAAACGCGAACGCGATGGTGGCCGGTCCCGCGAGATCCTGCCGGATCCGCTCCGCGGCGGTCCTCACGGCGTGTTCGCTGTAGGGACCCGCGTGGGACATGGAGACAGACTGGCTTGGCATCAATTCAGATATTCCCCCGAGCGGGAGCGATGTCAACTTTCGTGCCGCTTATTTGACGGCCGGAAGGGCCTTGAGAATGCGCAGCGCTTTTTTCGGATCGTTCACGCGCATGATGAGCAGGCCCTTTTTGGCCGCGGGCTGCGAGGCAAGGTAGGCATACTCGATGTTGATTTTTTTGTCGCCGAGGGCCTTTGCGATGCGAGAGAGCATGCCGGGCCGGTTTTCATTTTCGATCATGAGCACGTCGCTCTCGATCGCGAGCGTGCCGTGTGCCTCGAAGATGTGGAGCGCGCGGCGCGTGTCGCTCACCACCATTCGCACGACGGCGTGGTCAACGGTGTCGGCAATGCTCAGGGCGTAGATGTTGATGCGGGCCTCGGCGAGTGCGTCGCAGACTGCGGCAAGCGTGCCGGGTTTGTTGTGCAGGAAAAGAGCGAGCTGCTCGACGATCTTCATGCCCGGATTCTATCCACAGATTTCGCAGATTGACACAGATTGTAAGTGCCTTTGCAAAATCCGCGCAATCTGCGGACCGCCTGAATTAAAAATCGAGGGACTCGCCGACTTTCAGCAGGTGCAGTTGCCTGCCGGCCTTGGAAAACTCGGCTTTCGCGGCCTCGTGATCAATCTGGATGGGCGGCCATGTGTCGAAGTGCACGCCGACCACCTCGTCGCAGCCGACGAGTCCCGCGGCTTTTGCAGCGTCGGCCGCGCCCATGGTGAAACTGTCGCCCACCGGCATCACCGCGAAGCGCAACGCGAATTCCTCGGCGATCAACTTCATGTCGAGCGTGAGCGCGGTGTCGCCCGCGAAGTAAAAATTCCCTTCCTTCGTCTCGACGACGAATCCGCCCGGCTGCCCGCCATAGCTGCCGTCGGGCAGACTGCTCGAATGGATCGCGACGACGGATTTCACGCGGCCGAAATCGAACGCGTGGCTTCCGCCGGGATTCATGGCCTGCACGGCGGTGATGCCCTGGTTGCCGATCCATTGGGAGACTTCGTAATTTGCAATCACGGGCGCGCCGGTGCGCCGCGCGATGCGGACGGCGTCGGTGACGTGATCGAAATGCCCGTGTGAAAGCAGGATGTAGTCGGCGGGAATGGCATCCACATCAATCGCCTTTGCGAGTTCGTTCGGCGTGATGAACGGATCGAAGAGCAGGGTCTTGCCGCCCGTCTCGACAGCGAAGCAGGAGTGGCCGTAGTAGGTGAATTTCATATGCGAATTCTAGGCAATCGCATGCCGCGGGCCAAGTGCGCTTGCGGGGCTGTCGGAGCGAGGCTCTATTGGATGCGCGTGAAGTTTCCAGGATTCGTGTTTCAACTGCTCCTTGCGGCGGGATTGATCATTTTTCGAGCAGGGGCGGAGACGGCATATAATGGGACATGGTCCGATCGGCCGGTGCTGCTGGCCATTGATATGAGTGGCGCGGCGGCGGGGAGCGACGATGAGATCGTCCTCCAGCGTGCGGTTGCCGATGCGGCGGCGCGATGGAATGGCGTGATCGGCAGGCCATTTTTCCAACTGCTGCCGCCGGGCAATGTGCCGCCGGCTTCGGAGAATGGCGTGAACGAAATTTATTTTTCATCGGCGATGGCGGGGGGGCCGTTTTTTGCCGCGGCCGCGATCGAGCGGGATGATTCGTTCCGGCGCGTGGAGTCAGACATTGATCTCAATCCGTCGCACCAATGGTTCTATTATCACGGGCCACTCCGCCACGAGACCAACGGGGACCGCATTCCGGACCTCTACCGTGTCGCGCTGCACGAGATGGGGCACATCGTCGGTTTCGCGCATGCCGAGCCGGAGACATCGCCATCGGTCATGCGCTCGCACATGTCGGATGTCGACGATTTCACCGCCGAGGATCTCCGTGACGCCAAAGTGATCGTCGCGAATTTATTTCACAAAAATGCGCCGCAGTTCACGTCGCCGCGGCGGTTTCGAAGTGATGCGCGTGTCGGGGAATTCATGCTGCGCGGGGTGGGCAGGCCTTTTTTCATCAGCGTGGTGACGTTGAAAATCACCCCGGGCTCCGGCGCCCGCTCGTATCACTTGCGGATTCGCGACGTATGGAAAAGGCGAGTCCCGCTCGCCGCCGGCCTGAACCGGCTGCAATTCTTTTACCGGCTTCCGGATCACACCATCGTGCGGTTTGCGACGAGGTTGATCCGCGCGCGGTGAATCCTCAGGCCGTGCGGCCGCAGCAGTTTTTGAATTTTTTTCCGCTGCCGCAGGGGCAGGGATCGTTGCGGCCGGCCTTGGGAACTTCGCGGCGGAATTCGAGCTTCGGCGTCGGCACGAGTTCCGGATCCTCGCCGGCTTCCTCCGCGTCCATTTGCTGTTGCGCGCTGCCGCCGAGTGTGATGTCGCCGGCCATCATCTGCTGGAGCAGGTTTTGCGGCAGGCTGCCGAGAAGTTTTTCGAACGCCTGGAGATTCGTCGTGCTGCGGAAGAGGTTGTTGAGCACCTCGTTTTTGATGCTGTCCATCAACTCGACGAACATCGCGTAGCCGTCGTTCTTGTATTCGACGAGCGGGTCCTTCTGGCCGAACGCGCGCAGGTTCACGGCTTCGCGCAGGCCGTCCATCGCATAAAGATGCTCCTGCCAGAGACGGTCAATGGCGTTGAGAATGATGTAGCGCTCGAGACCCTTGAGAGCGGTCGGTTCCTCGATCGCGGATTTCTGCTCGTAGGCTTTCTTGATGATGCCGATGACGTATTCGCAGTTTTCGTCGGCGGTGCGTTTGCCGAAGTCGGCACGTTCGGGGTTGAGGCCGAGCGGGAACGTGGTGTTGAGCCAGTTCAGCAGGCCCTGCGTGTCGGGTTCCTCGCTCTCGCTGACATCGAGGTATTCGGCGACTTTCTTCGGCACGACCTCGTCAATGACCTCGTAAATCATCGCGCGAGGATTCTCGGTGTCCATCACCTCGTTGCGGTAGCCGTAGACGACTTCGCGCTGCTGGTTCATCACGTCGTCGAACTCGAGCGTGCGGCGGCGGATCTGGTAATTGCGGGCCTCGACGCGCTTCTGCGCGGTTTCGACCGAGCGATTCAACCACGGGTGTTCGAGCTCCTCGCCTTCCTTCATGCCGAAGGTCTCCATGATCTTCGTCATGCGCTCGCTGGCGCCGAAATTGCGCATGAGGTCATCCTCGAAACTCACAAAAAACTTCGACAAGCCGGGATCGCCCTGGCGCGCGCAACGTCCGCGCAGCTGCCGGTCAATGCGGCGCGATTCGTGGCGCTCGGTGCCGATGACATAAAGCCCGCCGAGTTCGGTGACTCCCTCGCCGAGTTTGATGTCGGTGCCGCGGCCGGCCATGTTTGTGGAAATCGTGACCGCGCCCTTGAGGCCCGCGCGCTGCACGATCTCGGCCTCCTGCATGTGGAATTTCGCGTTGAGGACGGTGTGCGGAATCTTGTCGCGCTTGAGCATGCGGCTCATCAACTCGGACGACTCGACGCTCGCGGTGCCGACGAGCACGGGCTGGCCTTTTGAGTGGGAAACTTTGATCTCCTCGATCACCGCGTTGTATTTCTCGCGGCGCGTTTTGTAGATGCGATCGTTCTGGTCAATGCGCGCGACCTTGCGGTTCGTCGGGATGACGGAGACGTCGAGCCGGTAGATGTCGTGGAATTCGTTGACCTCGGTCTCGGCGGTGCCGGTCATGCCCGCGAGTTTTTCGTAGAGGCGGAAATAATTCTGAATCGTGATCGTGGCGAGCGTCTGCGTCTCGCGGTCGATCTGCACGCCTTCCTTCGCCTCGACGGCCTGGTGAAGCCCGTCGCTCCAGCGCCGGCCGGCCATCTTGCGGCCCGTGAACGTGTCCACGATGATGACCTTGTTTTCCTCGACGACGTATTCGACGTCGCGCTCGTAGAGGCAATAGGCCTTGAGGAGCTGCGAGATGTTGTGGATGCGCTCGGCCTGCGTGTCGGTGAATTCCTGGCGCTTCGTCTTTGCCTGTATTTTTTCCGCGGACGAGAGAGCGGCGTTCGCGTCAATGTCGGCAAACTCGGTGAGCAGATCCGGCAGCACGAATGCGTCGGGATCGTCGGGGTTGAGAAAATCGCGACCGCCCTGCGTGAGGTCGGCGTCGTGCTGGCGCTCGTCAATCGTGAAGAACAACTCCTCCTTGAGCGCGATGAGTTCGTCCTTCGTCTTGTTGTCCTGGTAGAAATACAACTCGGACTTGTCCACGAGGCGGCGCATCTCGGGATCCTCCATCAAACGCGCGAGCGCCTTGTTGCGCGGCTGGCCGAGCTTCACCTTGAAGAGCGTGCGGCCCGCGGCGTCCTTGTCGCCCTTGTCGAGCAGCTCCTTGCCCTCGGCCACGAGGCGGCCGCAAAGCATCGTCTGCCGGCGCACGAGCTGGTCCACGAGCGGCTTGAAGCGGTCGTATTGGTGCGTCGAGACGGTCGCCGGGCCGCTGATGATGAGGGGCGTGCGCGCCTCGTCAATGAGGATGGAATCCACCTCGTCAACGATGGCGAAGTAATGCCCGCGCTGCACCTGCTGCTCGCGGCTCGAGGCCATGCCGTTGTCGCGGAGATAGTCGAAGCCGAATTGCGCGTTCGTGCCGTAGCTGATGTCGGTGATGTATTGCGCGCGGCGCTCCTCGGGGTCCTGGTCCTCCTGGATGATGCCGACGGTGAGGCCGAGAAATTGATAGAGCTGGCCCATCCATTCCGCGTCGCGGCGGGCGAGGTAATCGTTGACCGTGACGAGGTGCACGCCGCGGCCGGAGAGGGCGTTCAAATAAATGGGCAGCGTGGCGACGAGCGTCTTTCCTTCGCCGGTGGCCATTTCGGAAATGCGGCCCTTGTGAAGCACCATGCCGCCGATGAGCTGCACGTCGAAGTGCACCATGTTCCATGTGACCGGCTGGTCGCAGACGGTGAAGCTGTGCTTGCGCTCGGTGAGGCGGCGGGCGCCATTTTTCACGACCGCGAAGGCCTCGGGCAAAATCTCGTCGAGCCTGGCCTGGAGCGCGGCGGGGTCCGTGATCTTCGAGAGTTCTTCCTTCCACGCGGCGGTCTTTGCGCGCAACGCATCGTCGCTGAGCGAGGCGAACTGCTGCTCGAACTCGTTGATGCGACGCACGGCCGGCTGCATGCGACGCAGCTCGCGCTGGTTTTTCGAGCCGAGAATGAGTTTAAGAATCCAGTTGATCATACGAACCCTGCCGGACGGAATCCGGCGGAACGAAGAATGAAAGGCCGAAACGCCCGATTGTAAATCGGAAATCCCGCTCCCGGTGCGCGGCCTATCGTGGCGCGAGCGGGTGGGCGGCGTCGGGAAGCACGGACTCGGTGGAGATTTCCACCTCGCGTTCCATGCCGAGCACCTCTAGCAGCACGGCCACGCGTTCGCGCGCGGGAAGCACGCGGGAGACGACTGCCTTCACGCCCTTGAACGCGCCCTGCACGATTTTTACCTCCGTCCCCGGCTCGACCGGCTGGGGGATGACGATTGTTTCCTCGTCCGTGACGTGCGAACGCAACTCGGCGACGATTTCATCCGGCACGATCGCGGGCCGGCCGCCGAATCGCACAATGGTGGTAACTCCCGAGATGGACATGATGTGCCGGTGGCTCTCGGCAAACGAAAAGCGCCCGAAGAGGTATCCCGGGAACATGCCCTCGGTCACCCACATCGTGCCGGCCCGCCGCGCACGCTTGAACCGGATGAACGGGCAGAAAACCTCGATGCCTGTCTCGCTGCGCAGCATGCGCGCGGACACTGACTCCTGCTTCGGTCGCACGCGCACGCAATACCAGCGCGGCTCGTCGGGGATAAGTTTCGGGTCAAAGTCGGCCATGGGGATCCAAATAAATCTAAGCAAAGCAGGAAAACAGGAAAGGTCCCTGCCTTGTCACTTCAATTTCCTGCTTTCCTGCTTCCCTGGAGGTCACTTCTTTCATTGCGAAATTGTAACAACGCCGCCGTTTTCGTTTGTGAAAAGAATGTGAATAACTTGTGCATAAATC
>JBOHXO010000102.1:0-3564 GCA_050737475.1 Chthoniobacterales bacterium | reverse complement strand
CCTCGACACGGCCGCGGTGGATTTTCACAAGGGCTGCTACATCGGCCAGGAGGTCGTCTCGCGCATTCGCAGCGTCGGGCACGCGAACCGCACGCTTGGTGTTTTCGACGTGATCAAGGGCGAGCCGCCATCGCCGGGAGCGGAGTTTTTTACGCCCGGGGAATCCGGCCGCGCGCCCGCGACCGTCACATCTGTTCACTTTGGGTTGGTCAGCTCCATCGGGCTTTGTTACATCAAGCGCGGCACACCGGATGGCGCCGTGCTCGAATCGCCCTCCTGCCAGATCCAACTCCGCCAGCCCGCATGCGCCCAGCCCACCTGATTCCACTTCTTGCCGCGTTCGCACTTTCCTCGTGCTCCCTGTTTCACGGCAAGCCCCAGCCGCCACTGCAGATTCCGCCGGCCGTGCCCTCGAAACCCTCCGCTCCGCTTGGTCCCGACGTCGCGGTGATGTATATCAAGATCGGCAACGAGAAGACGCCGCAGCGTGTGGTGATCGGCCTCTACGACGATGCGGCGCCGCAGACCGTCGCGAGTTTGAAGGAACTCTGCCGCAGGAAATTTTACAACGGCATGCGGTTCCATCGCGTGTTCGAACATTACCTCGTGCAGACCGGCGATCCTTACAGCAAGCACGGCGACTCCGACAAATCCGGCACCGGCGGTCCCGGCTACACGCTGCCGGCGGAATTGAAGCGCAAGCACGTGCGCGGCGCGGTTGCGATGTCGCGCCTCGACGACAAAGTGAATCCCACGCGCGCGTCGAACGGCAGCCAGTTCTACGTCTGTCTTGTGCCGCTGCCGCAGCTCGACGGCAAATACACGGTCTTCGGCGAAGTGATCGAGGGTATCGAGGTGCTCGACTACATCAGCGGGCGTCCGACAAACAGCAACGATTTCCCCTTGGAAAAAATTGTGATTACCTCTATCAAGATCGAACCTCGCGTTGCGGCCGGCGCGCCGCTGTGAGGAGAGCCGATCCGAGGCTGTAAAAAACGGGTAGGTTCCGGAGTGGCCAAACGGGGCAGACTGTAAATCTGCTGGCATTGCCTTCACTGGTTCGAATCCAGTCCTGCCCATTTTTTTCGCGCAGCGAAACATTCAGTCTCCGACTGGATGAGAACGCAGTTCGACCGCAACGCGCGAAGCGCGAAATCATTTGGGCGAAGCCATCTGGCGGAGCCGAAGCGAAGCGAAGGCAATCCAGTCCTGCCTATTTTTACATTTCGCGTTGGGAATCACGCTGGATAATGGCCGCCAATGCCCATCGATTTTCCCTACCGCACGCGACGCACGATCAAGCCCAATCAAATGGACGGCGCTCGCGCTGTGCCGCGCGAACTTCTGCTCGAAATCCTCGAGGACGCGCATTGGGCGCCGACGCACGGACTCACGCAGCCATGGCGATTCCACGTCTTCACCGACGAAGCTCGCGGCCGTCTCGTGGAGGCGCTCGAGTCACTTTACGATCAACTCACGCCGGCCGCGGAACGCCGCGAGGACAAACGCGCGAAGCTGCGCGCAAACATCCTTGGCGCGCCGGCGTGCATCGCGGTGGCGGCGCGCATCGAACCGGGCGGAAAAATTTCCGAACTCGACGAGATCGCCGCGACTTCCTGCGCCGTGCAAAATCTGCTGCTCTCCGCCCACCAGCGCGGCCTCGGCTCGTTCTGGTCGAGCGCACCGGTCACCTGCTCGCCCGAATTCGTCGCATGGCTCGGCATGGACGCCACGCACCGCGGCCTCGGCATCGTGTATCTCGGTTACGCGCAGGATGGCGTGAAGGCCGCGTCGGTCCGGGGCCCGTTGGGCGAACGCGTGTTTTTTCACGCCGGCTGAACGCAGCAGCGTCGTGGGGAGAGCAGATCGGAGGTTCGTATTTCACCTTAAAGTTCTAATTGGCTGTCGGATAATTGGCCTGCTTTGAGTCAAGCATTTGAATGTTACGATTTGAGGCCTTTTCATAAGGATATTGCCGGAGCGCTCTCAGCGCGAGTCGAGCAAAAAAAGCGAGCGATCGGGAGTTTTGAGCTGGCGTGCGCGGAAACGTGTAAAGTGGCGCAAATCAACATATTTTGGCGATAGATCATTGTTTGGTGAAGCATTCCCCAATTCGGTTTCTTACATTTATTGACTTCGCATAGGGATGGCATAAAACGCAGCGCCACAGGGTTCAAATGCCGACATCTGCCGCCATTTTAAAGGGAAGTTGTGCAGTAAGCGTATTACCATGTCTCAGACAAACGGGATATCGTGCTAATCGCCTCGTACGTAGTATGAGTTACCGTAATGGCGTTGCGTTGATTGCAATAATTTGGGCCATTTGCATAACGAATGGCAATACTGCCCCAATAGGCTTCGAGGAGGAGGAGGGATTTCAGGCAGGATCCTTCCCCATGGGAGTCGCAGAGTGGAGTGTGGATGCAGGATGCAGGATTGTGTCCGGGGTCAGCAGCGCGGGCAGTCAGCATCTCGAAATTGGGGGTGGCGAGGGACAGGCGAATGCCGTGCGAACCATCGCGAAAACGGAGTGGGGGACCGAGCCGATCGCCTATTACGACTTTTGGGTCAGGCCCACGGTGGACGGATCATCCGAAGTGCCAATTAGCATCGTTGCAGACGGTGCGAGTATGGCATTTGTCAAAGATGCTGATCGTGGTGTCGTCGCGGCCTATAGCGCCACTCCTGATGGCAAAGGCAAAAGTATGTTTTCAGGCTCAGGGTTTGCCATAGATGACAACGAGGCGCAGGAATGGCACAGACTTACTATTCGAGAAGACTATGCCCGTCGCACTTGGGATATCTATCTGGATGGCGTGCTAACCTTTGTCAATCTCGGCATGGATGGTAACGCGAAGCAGCCGTCCCTCTTTGCGGTGACGCTGTCCGTTGGACAGAAGATTGCCTTGGACTCATGGCAAATTACAAAGCAGCAGCCGTTATTTGCCGACAGCGATAACGATGGAATGCCTGATGATTGGGAAAAAGCCAATGAGCTGGATCCGCTTTTGGCGGACCGTGACCTGGATGCCGATGGCGACGGAGTCTCGAACATCGAAGAATTTCTCCTGGGGCGTTCCGCCTCGCAGCGTGGCGTGGGGCAATCCCATTACCTCTATGTCGATAACCGCACTGGTGACGATAATAATACCGGTGCCCTGCCTTACGCAGCCGGGACTTCCGGTCCCAAATTTAGCATCAAGACGGCCATGGCGGAAGCAAAGAGCGGGGATGTGATCGTGGTGCTTAAGGGAACTGGCTTTTATAACGAAGGCTCTCGAAGCGCACATGGCAAGGCTTTGACAATCAAGACAACAGGCGGAGTAACAATCAAATAGTCGAAACTATGAAACATACTCTAATGGTACCCATGGTTGCACTCGCGACCATTGCGATCCCACTCAAGGCGAATCCTACAACATTGGATGGCGACCATGTTATTACTGGAAATCTGGATGTTGGTACCTCAACTGCAAAGGGCAACTTGAAAGTGACAGCGCCGACCGGGACGACAGTCGCGCCCAGCTTAAGTTTGACCGGTGACGGAGGAGTCATCTTTGCGGG
>JBOHXO010000101.1:0-4223 GCA_050737475.1 Chthoniobacterales bacterium | reverse complement strand
ATGTGGACCTGACCGACGAGGGCCGCGCGCAGGCGAAACGCGGCGGCGAAGTTTTGAAGGCCGAAGGTTTTTCCTTCGACCTCGCATATGTCTCCACTCTCAAGCGCGCGCTCCGCACGCTATGGATCGTTCTTGATGAGCTCGACGAGCTTTGGATTCCGGTGGAAAAAAGCTGGCGCCTCAACGAGCGCCACTACGGCGCGCTGCAAGGCCTGAACAAGGGCGAGACTGCTGCGAAGTTCGGCGACGAGCAGGTGAAAATCTGGCGCCGCAGCTACGACATTCCCCCGCCCGCGCTCGAGGAAAGCGACGAGCGATTCCCCGGCCACGACCCGCGCTACGCCGCCGTGCCGAAGAGCGAACTGCCACTCACCGAATGTCTGAAGGACACCGTCGCCCGCTTCCTCCCGCTCTGGCAGGAGACGATTGCGCCGCAGGTGAAGGCCGGCAAAAAAGTCATCATCGCCGCGCACGGCAACAGCCTGCGCGCGCTGGTGAAATATCTGGATGACATGACCGAGGAGCAAATCCTCGAGCTCAACATCCCGACCGGCATCCCGCTCGTTTACGAACTCGACGACGACCTCAAGCCCATCAAGCACTACTACCTCGGCGACCAGGAGGCGATTGCCGCCGCCGCCGCCGCCGTGGCCGCGCAGGGCAAATCGAAGTAAACGCCTCATCGGCCAGACGCAGGTTGTCAATTCCCCGCGGGTGGCTTACCAAGCTGAACGCGAGGGATGGCTGAGACAGTTCGCTTTCAACACTACGAAGTCCTCCGCCGCGACGATGGCTCGCTTTTCGAGCTGGGCCGCGGCGCGATGGGTATTACCTACAAGGCGTTCGATACCAGCCTGCGCACGAACGTCGCGCTGAAGGTCATCAACGCGACCTATCTCGACAGCGAGGTCGCGCGGCAGCGGTTTTTGCGCGAGGCGCGCGCGGCGGCGGCGATCCGTCACCCGAATGTCGCGACCGTCTTCCATCTCGGCAACGAGGACGACGCATATTTCTACGCGATGGAATTCATTGACGGCGAGACCGTCGAAAATTTCATGCAGCGCGACGGCGCCGTGCCCACGCTCATGGCGCTCGAAATTGCCGCGCAGGTCGCGCGCGCGCTCGGCGCCGCGGAAAAACAGGGCCTCGTCCACCGCGACATCAAGCCGTCGAACCTCATGCTCGTCTGCGAGGACGGCCAGCCGTCCCGCGCAGGTGGCGACGATGAATTTTTGGTGAAGGTCATTGATTTCGGCCTCGCGAAAGCCGCGGAAAAAGATTCCGCCGACACCGCGACGCTCACGCAGGGCGGCTTTCTCGGCACGCCGCACTTCGCAAGCCCGGAGCAGCTGGAGGAGCGTGAACTTGATTCGCGCAGCGACATCTACAGCCTCGGCGTGACGCTTTATTACATGCTCGCAGGGCGCACGCCGTTCAGCGGATCGCTCGCGCAGGTGATGAGCCAGCATTTGCATCGTGAGCCGCCGCTGGAGTTGCTGGCGGGGCAACCGCGGGAAGTCATCGCATTGCTCGAGCGCATGATGGCGAAGGACCCGGACGCGCGTCCACAGACGCCGACCGACCTGCGCCGCGAGATCGAGGCGCTCATGGAATCCGTGGCCGCCGCGAGCACGGGAACCGCCGGCGGCAGTCCCGCGGAAAAAACCGACGCAGCCACGGTCGCCGACGCGGGAGACATGCCGGCGGGAATCGTGCCCGCCCCGGGTGTGAAGCTCGCCGGGCACATCGAGTTGATCGAGGAATACAAGGCGGGCGAATTCGGCAAGACATTCAAGGCGCGCGATCTCGAGACCGGGAAAATCGTCGCCGTGCTCATTCTCGATCCGGATTTGTTGCCGACGAGCCAGGCCTACACGCGGCTCGAAAACGAAGTGGTCGCGGTGCAATCCGTGCGTCATCCCGCGGTGATCCGCATTCACAGCCTGGAGCGCGCGGACCAGCTCAGTTTCGTGACGCGCGAGTGGGTCGAGGGTCCGTCGCTGCTCGACGCGATGCGGCGCGAATTGCCCGCGGAGGAGGCGATCGAGATTCTCACGTCGCTGGCCGGCGGACTGGAGGCGGTGCAAAAGACCGGAGTCCCCTGCCCCGCGCTTTCCGCGCATTGGGTCACGCTCGTGAAGACGGACGGCGCCACGCTGCCGAAATTCAACGCTTTGAATTTTTCCGCGGTCGCGCCGCCCAGTCCGGATGCCACGATGGTCGGGCTTCCCGTCACGCATGGCGGCACGGAATACGTCCATACGCTCGCCGTCCTCGCCTACCGGATGTTCGGCGGAATGTCCGATCCCGCGGATTCGTTCATCCCGATCCCCGGAATTTCCGAGGAGGCCAATCTCGTGCTGCGCAGCGCGCTGAAACCCAGGGGCGGCTTCACGTCGCCGGTGGCATTCGTGGCGGCGCTCGAGGATGGCATCGGTCGCGTGACTCCCGAGGCGCCGAGGCAGCCCGCCATGCAGACCGCGATGGAATCGTCCTCGCGACGGAAAACTCCAATCACGCTCGTGGTGACGCTTGCCCTCGCGGTGCTGGTCGTGGCACTCGTTGCGGCGATTTTCCTCGCCGGTCGGCATTTTCAAAAACCGCAGCAGGCCGGGGTGACGCCCACGCCGACCGCGACGCCAATCGCCGTCGCAACCCCGGTGCCCACGCCGCCGCCCGACCCTCGCAAGGTGGCGCTCGACGAGGCGATCAAGCGCGCGGAGGACATGGCGGCGATCGAGGATTACGCGGGCGCATTGAACCTGCTCAAAAATCTCGAAACGCAATATCCCGAGGCGGTGGCGGCATTGCAGGCGAGGGCCGATGGCGTGATCGCAAAGCTTGGCGGCGAGACGGAGGATTTTCTTACGCCGGAGCAATTGGGGCAGCTTTCCGACCTGCTGCAGGCGGCCTCGCAGCGCGGTTCGACGCCCGCGCAGATGCTGCTCGGAAAATCCTACCTGCCCGACGCTCCCGGGAAGGCATTCAATTATTTCTATCTCGCCGCCACGAAAGGCCGGAACAGCGAGGCGATGTTTCAACTCGGCGACTTGTATGCAAGCGGTCGCGGCATGGAGAAGCCCGATTACCCCCAGGCGGTGCACTGGTTTCAAGAGGCCGGCCTTCATCCGCAGGCGATGTATTCGCTCGGCGAGTGCTACTATTTTGGAAACGGCGTGCCGCGGGATTTCAAGCGCGCGTGGGAATTGTTGAATATAGCCGCCAATCAATATGGCAATCGCAACGCGCAGCTTCTGCTCGGCGACATGTTCCAGCGCGGCGAGCTCGGAAAACCAAACTACGCGGAGGCTGCACGGCTCTATGGCGAGGCGGCGAAAAAAGGGCTCAACGATGCGCGCGCGAAATTGATCCTCATGGAATTCATGGGCCAGACGGTGGACGGCAAGCCCGTGACGGGCGAGCCCGTGCTCAAATTCGAAACGCAGAAGGCGCAGGTCGAGCGGTTCAAGGAGGAGGCCGATCGCGGGAACCGGCTGGCGATGTTCTACTACGCGAGTTGCCTGCTTTCTCCGAATCTGGGAATCGCCGATCAGAAAGCCGGGCGCGAATTGATGGAAAAATCCGCGTCCATGGGCTGCACTGCCGCGAAACAATTTTGCGACGAAAACGACTGGAAATACACGCAACCGCCGCACTGACGGCTCCGCCCTTGCCAAGGTTGGGCCGCACGAATAAGTTGTCGCCCCGCACAAACTCACACCTTCGATGAAAGCGTTGAAACTGCACCTTCCCGCCGCCGCAACCGCTATCGCACTGGCCACGGCCGGTTGTTCGAATCTCTCTCCCGGTGAGAACGCCGGCGTCTTCGGCACCGTTGCCGGAGCAGCCACCGGGATCGCGCTCGGCGCGTCGGGCGTGCCGGGTTACGTCACGGTGCCCGTTGCGATCGGCGCGGGCGCGCTCGTCGGCACGGCGGCCTATGTCATCGCCAAATATCAGGCTTCCGAGAACGAGAAGAAAATCGCGCAGGCCCGCGCGGAGCTTTATTACAAGCAGCTCGACGAGGAGCAGAAGGAAGCGATGCAGAAGAAAAAAATCCGCTACATCGCGGTGGATACCAAGCCCGAGCGCAAGATCGAGGGCGAGAAGGCCGTGATGGTGTTCGACACGAAGAGCCAGCAGATCGTTGGAAACAACGTCTACGATGTGAAGGAAGCGCCGAAGGTCGGCTCGACAACGAAGCTCGACAACTACACGGCACA
>JBOHXO010000100.1:0-3869 GCA_050737475.1 Chthoniobacterales bacterium | reverse complement strand
AGGAGGCCCTGCACGTCGGCGGATTCCGGCGTGGTGTGCGACGCGGGGAGGGATTCGTCGCCGACGACGTAGCGGATCGTGCCGAGCAGGCCGCTGCGGAGATTCATGGAGTCGAGCAGATGCTTGACGAGAAACGCCGTGGTCGTCTTGCCATTCGTGCCGGTGATGCCCACGCAGCGCAGATCGGCGGCGGGGTCGTGGTAAAACGCGCGCGCGATGTCGGCCATCGCGATGCGGGCATCGGCGACGAGCGCGACCGGAACAGCGCAGCCGGGAATCGTTGTTTGCGAGACGATGGCGGACGCTCCGCGGGCCACGGCATCGGCGGCGAACTTCGCGCCATCGGCCTTCGCGCCGGGGAGCGCAAAAAACAGCGAGCCCGCCGCGGCGCGGCGGGAGTCGTAGCTGAGCGCGTCAATGGCGACCGAGCCTGCGCCGGGCGGGGCGTGGACGTTTGCCGCGAGGAGAAGTTTTTCGAGGGTCCAGCTCATTATTGATCCACGGCGTCGCCGCGCTGTCCCGGCTTGTTGGAAGCCATTTCCGTGACCGGCTCCGCCTTGAGCGCCGGCTGCATGTCCAACTCCCGCGTGGCTCGCACGGAGATGCGCGAAAAAATCGGAGCGGCGACGAGGCCGCCGTAATACAGGTCCGGACCGACCTTGGGATCCTCGATCATCACGAGGCAGATGAATTTTGGATCCTCTGCGGGGACGAATCCGACGAAGGAGGCGAGGTATTGGTTCTCGAGGTAGCCGCCGTGGCCGTCGGGAATCTGCGCGGTGCCCGTTTTGCCTGCGGCGGTGAAGCCGGGGACCTCCGCGTATTGCGCGGTGCCGCGGATGCTGACGACATCGGCGAGTGCGGCCCTCACGATCGCCGCTGTCTCGGGATTGACCACTTCGCGAATGACAGTGGGCTGAAATTCCTTGATGAGTTTTCCGTTGCTGTCGGAGAGCGACTTGACGATGTGCGGCGCCATGAGCTTGCCGCCATTTGCGATCGCGGACATGGCCATGACGGTCTGCAGCGGCGTGACCGCGACAGCCTGGCCCATCGGCATGCGCGTGAGGGTGAGGTTGTCCCAGCTCGACGGCGGGTGGACGAGGCCGGGAATTTCACCGGGTAATTCAATGCCGGTGCGTTCACCGAATCCAAAGCGCTTCACGTATTCGTAGAACGTGTTTTCGCCCATCATCAGGCCCAATTTCGCGGAGCCGATGTTCGACGAATGCATGAGGATGTCGTGCACGTTCAACATGCCGAAGCCGTGATGATCCTTGAGCACCGCGCGCCCGTAGGCGAAATGACCGTTCTCGCAGAAAACGTGACTCTCGGTATTGATGATGCCTTCGTTGAGCGCGGCGGAGGCGACGACGATCTTGAACGTCGAGCCGGGCTCGAACATGTCAATCACCGCGTGGTTTTTCATCTGCTCGGGCTGCGCGGTGCCGATTTCGTCGGGCTCGAAATTCGGGCGGCTGGCCATGGCGAGAATTTCGCCGGTCTTCGGGTCGGCCATGATGGCGACGGCGGTGCGCGGCTTGAGCTGCTTGCACGCAATGTCGAGCTCGTCCTCGACGATGGATTGCAGCGCCATGTTGATCGTGAGTGTGACGTTGAAGCCGTCGCGCGGCTCGCGTTCCTGTCCGCGGTAGACGACGAGTTCGCGGCCGGTGCGGTCGCGCTCGATGAACCGGTAGCCGTCCTGCCCGCTGAGAATGTCGTCCATCGCAGCCTCGACGCCCTGGATGCCGTGGCGCTCGTGATTGAGGAATCCCATCACGTGGCAGAGCATGACGCCGTTCGGGTGGACGCGTTTGAAATCGTTCTCGAAGTAGATTCCACGGACCTTCGCGGCCTCCATGGCCTTGGTGAGTTCGAAGGCGGTCTCGGCGGCGACGTCGTGGCGGAGGACGACGTATTTGCGATCGGTGACGAGTTTTTCGGCCAGCTCGCCGGGCTTCATGTCGAGGAAGGGCGCGGCGATTTCGGCGAGCTTGCGCGGGTTCTCGATGTGGGTGCCGTCTGCGAACGCGGTGCGGATCGGCGCATTGTCCGCGAGCACCTCGCCGTTGCGGTCAAAAATGAGCGCGCGCCTGGCGTAAAGCGTCTGCCGGATGGAATTTTTCTGCGCCGCGAAGGCCGAGTATTCGTCGTGCTTGGCGACGGCGATGTAGATCAGCCGCGAGGAGAAACCGGTGAAGAGCAGGCCCAGGAATCCGCTGGCGAGAATGATGCGAGTCTGTGCATTCCACCTCACGGATTCAAGATGGGGTTGGCCACGGCGGCTGTGCGCGCGGTGATCGCGCCGGTCGAAATCGTCGGCGGAGTGAGGCTGGCGATGGCCGTGTCGAGCACGGGAATCATCGTGATGAATCCGGAATCGAGCTTGCGGCGGAGGGCCGTGCGCGAGGAGAGGCTGTTGTTGCGGGTCTCGTAGTCCTGGTTGCGGGCGCGGAACTCCTTGAGCTGGCGCTCGGTCTCGCGGACTTTTTCGCCGAGGGCGTGCTGGGTGTTCTTGAGCGAGACGTAGCAAATGCCGGCGGCGCCGACGACGAGCGCGACGGCGACGTAGAGGAGCACGCGGGAGAGCTGGAGCTGGTTGATTGCGCGGGCGCGCGGGCGATTGAGGGTGGCGTTCATACGCGTTCGACGATGCGGAATTTTGCGCTGCGGGCGCGCGGGTTTGCTTCGACCTCCTCAGGGCAGGGGTCAATCGGATGCGGTGTGAGAAGGCGGAAGATGCGATCGGGGTTTTTCCTCGGCTCGGGCCACTCGGGGCGGTCGAGCCACTCGCTGCTGCGGTGCTTGAAGAAGCGCTTCACGATGCGGTCCTCGAGCGAGTGGAAGGTGATCACGCCGAAGCGCGCGCCGCGTGCGAGGCGGCTGCTGATGGAGTCGAGGCCGCGCTGGAGCGAGCCGAGTTCGTCGTTGACCGCGATGCGCAGCGCCTGGAAGACGCGCGTGGCGGGATGGCGGCGGCCGGTGCGCGGAATGACCTGCGCGACGGCGTTGGCAAGCTGGCCGGTGGTCTCGAAGGGCTGGTCCCGGCGCACATTCACGAGGTGCGAGACGATGCGGACGGCGGAGTTTTCCTCGCCGTATTCGCGCAGGATGCGGACGAGTTCCTCGGGCGATTCGTTGTTCACAATGTCCGCGGCGGTACGTGGTGTGTCGGCGCCCATGCGCATGTCGAGCGGGCCGTCGTGCATGAGCGAAAATCCGCGGTGCGCGGTGTCGAGTTGGTGCGAGGAGACGCCGATATCAATGAGCGCGCCGCCGATCTGCTCGATGCCGAGCGAGTCGAGCACGGCGGCTGTGTCGGCGTAGTTTGCCTGGCGGAGCGTGAGGCGGTGGGCGTAGGCGGCGAGCCGTTCGCCGGCGTGGGCGAGGGCATCCGAATCGCGATCGAGGCCGATGACGCGTGCGCCGGCCTGGAGAAAGCGCTCGGTGTGGCCGCCGCCGCCAAGGGTGCCGTCGAGAAAGAGAATGCCGGGGGCGGGTCGCAGAAAAGTGACGACCTCGTCGGCGAGGACGGGAACGTGATAGTCCATGCAGCCGGGTGCGGGCTCAGAGTTTTCCAAAAGCAGGTCGAGGGGGTCTTCGAAGTCCAAGCATTTCATAAGCATTGCGTGGTTTGATTTTGATGACCGCGGCGCCGGTCGGCTGGCCGTTGGAGTCTTTTGCGAGCGAGAAGCCGCAGAAGATTTTCCGGCCGGGTTTGTTCACGCGCCGCGTCCTTTCATTCGACGAAATTCTCCATCGCTAGAGTCCCAGGTCCTCCATGACCTCCAGCGCATCCGCCGGGATTTCCTGTGTTGCCTGCGCGACGGCTTCCGCCCGTTTCGTCGCGTCCCAAAGCTCGTAAC
>JBOHXO010000099.1:0-2152 GCA_050737475.1 Chthoniobacterales bacterium | reverse complement strand
GCTTCGGGCTGACCTACAAATAATCCGCGATCGCAAATTATTGCGGATTTTCCTCGCGCAATTCCTTCGCGATCTTGTCGAGGATCACCTTGTATTTGGCACCCTGGATGTCGAAGAGTTTTGTGTCCGAGTCCGCACCGAATGTGTTCCGCACAGCTATCGAACGAATGCGCAGCGCATACGAAGTCGGCCCCGCTGGTGTGATGAAGAGCGTCACGTTCGTGGTGATGTCCTTTTTCTGCCAGTTGCCGTAAAGCAGGTTGTCCATCGTGCCGCCGGCGCGCTCGAATTCCATCCTGCCGGCGGTCGCGCCTTTATAGTCGAAGCCATGGCGATCAAAGACGACCTCCGCCTTTTCCTGGATTTGCGATTCAATGACGCCGCTCACGATCACCTGCGCCTGCCCGGCGGGCTTGCCGCCCCCAATGCTTGAACAGCCGGAAAACACCAACGCCAGACCGCACAACAACCCGGACGCAAAACAACGAATCATCCGCCACGCCTAGCATACGGCCCTGCAAAAATGAAGCGGCGTGGAAATTTTGCGGCGAAAAGAAGTTGAGTTTCGAGCCGGGCTTGAAGATATTCCCGTTCCCCTCCGCCACGCGCGGAGGCGCTCATTGCCTCATGGTGTAACGGTAGCACAGCAGATTCTGGATCTGCTTGTCATAGTTCGAATCTATGTGAGGCAGCCATTTCTCGCGACCTGCGTCGCGAACCCGGGAATACGAAAATTGAATTTCCCATTCCGATTTTCCCATTCCGAATTCTATTTGGTCGCCGCGCCCGCGCCGACTTCCCAGACCTCGATCGGCAGATTGAAAACGCTGATCGTCGTGTCGAGTCGCTCGCGATAGACCGAGTCCTTTTCGTTCTCGAGGATCAGCAAAATGCCCGCGTGCTTGTTCAACTGCGCGGCCTGGTAGAGCGCGCGTCCGACGGCATCCTGCCAATCCTTGGCGAAGCTGACCTCCACGGCGTGCGTGGGTGTGAGCACATCGCAGCGAGTCCCGTCCTGCAGACGGACATTGAGCGTGCCCTTGTTCGCCGCCGCCCACGTTTCGGAATAACTTTTTTCGGAGGAGGCAAATGCGGGCAGGACGGCGTAAAAACAAATGAGACAGACAACAAAACGGCGCATGAAAATGTGGGGGAAGTGGAGCACTGAAACAATTAAAGGCTCGATTGCAAAACGTGGCAATATGCCAATTTCGTAACAATCACTTCGAAACTGGCGGTGCATATGGGAGACAAACCCACTTTTTGCTCCCGGATTGACATTCCGCACGATCAAAGTCTCCTTGTCGCAATCATGTGGAAGCCGTTCCTCACCGTGCTCGCACTCGCCCTTCTCGCCCCCGTCACCGCGCATGCCGCCGCGCAGGTCTTCTCCGGCCGCACCGCGTCCCTCGACTTTGACGGGGAAAAACTCGACGGCTCCTTCATCCTCCGCGCCCGCGGCGCGCACCTCTCCGGCTGGATTTACGCGGACGGCATCTCCAGCCGCATGTCCGTGAGCGGCTCCGTGAATCCCGACGGACGTTTCCGCGCCCACATCGCCGGGCCCGACGGCATCGCCGGCTCGATCTCCGGCAAGGTGGATCACCGCCTCACCGCTCGCGGCAGCCTGCGCATTCCCGGCGCCGGCAGCGACGGCTTCACGCTCGCATCGCACATCGCGCAAAAAGCCCCGCCCGGCTTCGAAGGCACCTTCAACGCCGCCGCCCCCGTCAAGGCCGGCGTCAGGCCGCAGAAAATCCAGAAAGTGATCATCGCCGCCCAAAAAAAAGCCAGCACAGGCGCGTCGGATCGCTACTCGTGCACCATTACTTTCGTGGGCATGCCATCGCCCAACACCTTCACCAGTGAAGGATTCGTCAGCAGAGACCGCCTGATCATCAGCAGCAACTCCACGAACACGTCCACGCTCAGCTACTATTTCGAAATCCAACGCGTGGACATCGCCTCCACCTCCATCTTCGACATCAAGGGCAGCTACAACGTCACCTCCCCGTCCAACATGGATTTCGGCACCTTCGAAGGCTACGAAACCCGGTAAGCAGGGATTTTTGCGAAAAATGACGAACAAGTCATTTGGCAGTGCCTACGGGAATCGAACCCGTATACCGGCCTTGAGAGGGCCGTGTCCTAA
>JBOHXO010000098.1:0-19983 GCA_050737475.1 Chthoniobacterales bacterium | reverse complement strand
ACCAAATAGGCCCCACCGGCCTTTATTATTATGCAGCCCAAGACTCCCAAACGCCGCGCGGCCTTTCGCCGTCACAACCGCTCGATGCCGCGCCGCCGCATTGATCTCACGGTCGAGGCCATTGATTACAAGAACACCGAGCTCCTCCGCCGTTTCGTCACCGAAAGCGGAAAGATCGTCCCGCGCCGCCTCACCGGCATGCCGGCCCACATCCATCGCAAAATTACGAATGCCATCAAGCGCGCCCGCAACGTGCTCCTGATGAAGTAACGATTTCCCCACCCGAAAAAGCCCCGGTGGCCATCGGCCCCGGGGCTTTTTTGTGCCTTCGTTTCAAGACCCGAGAGGGATGCGCTTCCGCGCGCCCCTTTTACCGCCGCTGGTAGGGACCGGCACTCCCCGTGAGAGAGACGCTGCCCTCAACGTGGGCTCACGCACGCTGCCGCTCGACTACTATTTCCCGCCCGCCGCCGTCTCCACCGACGCGAATTCGAAATACGCGAAATTATTCCCCATCTTGCCCTTGTCATAATGGAAGGTCAGCAGCTGCCGGCCGGCCTTGGGAAACGTGATCGTGCCGATCACCGCCTTCGTCCAGTGGTGCCAGTCCTTCGTCGCCTCGGGGAGTTTGCACTCCGCGGCCTTCCTGCCGTTGATGTCGAAAATGATCGTCTTCGGCTCGTAGCTATACAGCGCGGTAATTTTGTAGGTGCCCGCCTTTTTCACGTTCACCGTGTAGTTGCACCACTCGCCGTCGTCCGTCCATCCGACGTAGAGCTGGTTCACATCGGGCGTGAATTTGTTCGGGTGATTGAAGTCCGCGAAATCCTTCGTGTAGGACGTGTCCATCCCGTCGTCCTTGCGGAATTCCCAGAAATACGGCTTCGACGCGGGCCGGTGATGGTCGGGCAGCAGGTTCAATTCGCCGCCGCCGTGGTTGATCGCATCCTTGTCGTGGTAGGCCACGCCTTCGCCGCCGAGATCGTAAAACGCGCACTCCACTTTTCCGGGAATCACCTGTGCGCCGCCCTTGTAGACAGCATCCGCGTAGGGTTTGCCTTTGTAACCTTTGGGCATCGAGTTGCAGGACACCACGCAGCACGCCGCAACAACCACCGAACTCGCAACGATCAGATTTTTCATAGGGGGAGCATCAGGTTGAACAACCAGGCCGCAAATACAAGCCGCCTCTGCGCGTCAGCGAAGCGGCCGGGGCTGCGGCGGTTTTTTGGCCGGCGGCGCTTTCGGCTCCGCATCGCCGCCCCCCATTCCCAGCACGTCGAAAAATTCGCGCGGTATGATCTTCGGCCTCCAATCCGGCTCCGACATCGTGCCGGTCGAGACGTATTCCATCAACTTGCTCACTGCGAAAAGCACGATGCCCGGAATTCCGCGCGCGTTGATGCGCACCGTCATGTCGAGCTTCCCGCTCGGGAACGCCACGCTGCCATCGCCGAACAACTCGAAGCCCGCGCCCTGGATATCGAGGTTCTTCGTGTAAATGTGCTGGTCGGAAACCGTGAAATCCATCGTCGCCAGTCGCGCGGTCTCGTGCCCCGCGCCGGGAATGACCGCGCTGATCACGAGCGACAGCGGCCCGAAAAGCGGAATCGCCATCACGTGGCCGTCCTCGACGCGCAGGCTGCCGCTGCCGCGCATGGCCGCCGGATTTTTCAGGTCCGCGTCGAATCCGTATGTCCCGCTCAGCGCGCCCTCCGACTTCGCGTAGCCAAAATATAATTCCGTGAGCGATGGAAACGTCACGCGCTCCACGGTCGCATCCACGCGGTAGGTCGGGTTCGCCGGATCAATCGAGACATTCGCATTCACCGAGACCTCGCCGCCGTAAAGCGCCGCCTGCGTCACATTGGCCAGCACGCGGCGCCCCTTGAGTTCCACAGTCGCCTTCATCGCACCGAAGACCAGATCCTTGTTGAGCAGCGAGTAGGTCAGCCCGCCGGGCGCATCCACGGAAATGTGCAGGTCGTTTTGAGTGGGATCTTTCATGTGCGCCAGGCCGTCCGCGCGCACGTTGGGTGGAGCGCGAAACCGATACGCCTCGACCGTCTTCGCGACACGCGGGTCCACCCACATCAACATGTCCGGCGGATTCAAATTCGATCGAATCCCGTCGAGCCGCACCTCCTGCCGCCCGAAATCGTAGGTGAAGGAACCCGTCGCGCGCAGCTTCCCCTTCCCGATCGTCAGGTCCTTGTAAAGGATCGCGCGGTCCTTGATCACGAGATCTGACTTCGCGAAATCAATCCACGAACCGCGCATCGCGGCGCGGCCCAACTCGATGGTCCCGGTACCCGTCAGCGCGTCGAGACTCGGTCGCGTGCCGTCGAGCGAGACCATCAATTTCGGCGCGTCCTCGAATTTCAACAACCCGATGATCGCCTGCTCCTTCGGCCCGAAAAAACGGATGAACTCGTTCGGATCCGCCTCGCTCTCGAGATTCAATTTAAAAATTCCCGCACCCACCAGCACGTCCGCGCGCACTGTGCCGGTGGTGGATTTCAACACCGCGTCCTGCACGTAAAGCTGCTTGTTCTTCCATGCCGCCGCCGCTTCGAAACTGTGCGCCGTCATCCCCTTGAGCCGGAATCCCTGCGTCGCGACGCGGCCCGTCGCGGAAACGTCCAAACCCTTCGCGCCCTGCACAGCCGTGATCGAAGCCCGCAGGGCGGGTGGCTGGTCGAAGACGATTTCCTTCGTGAGGTCCTTGCGGCCCGCGAGAATCAGCAACGGCGCCCATCTCAGCGCGCCGCTTATATCGGCCTGCCCGGAGCTCGTTGCAAAATTCCATTGGCCCGCCACCAGCGCATTTCCATCCGGACCCGATCCACGCAAACTGGACACACGCAGCGTGCGATGCTCATATGAGCCTAGCAGACTCACGTGATCGAAGTGCAGGTCGTCGAAGCTCACCGTTCCTGTCTGGAACGTGATTTCATCCGCGGAAAATGTTTCCGGCTCGAGCAGGTCGCCGTGAACCGTGAGGGAGAGTTCCGGGCTCTCGCCTTGAAAATGAATACGGTCAAGCGTGTGCAGGATGGCACGAATCGTCGTCGCGCGTTTCGCCGCGTCCTCTGGATTCGACGGCGTGCGCCGGGCATTCGCAATTTCAGGGTTGAGCAAATTTCCACGCAGCGTGAGATGGATGTCGCCGATCCAGCATTCGGCCTGCGCGATCGTAAGCTGCCCGTTGGCATTGAGAATTTCCGCCCGGATGCCGTGCAGCTCAATCGTGTCCGGCAGCTTCCCATCCTGCGCAAAGGGAATGCTCACCGAGGTGTTTTCCAGGTCGAGCTGATCAATCGTCACCTTCCCGCGCAGCAACTGCGCAAGATTCGGCGACACCGTCACGCGGTCAATGCGCGCCAGTTGCCTCGCCGTCGCATCGCGGCGAAAAAGTTTCATCTCCTCCGCGACGATTCCCTCGAACGGATGAAACGTCAGCCTGCCGATTTCGACTCGATAACCCGTTCCACTCAATGCCTGCGCCACTTCCGCGCGCCATTCCGCGCCGAACCCGACGAACTGCAGATAAACCAGCAGCGCGGGAATCCCCAGCAGGAAAGCCGCGGCAACGGCCTTGGTGAGAACCCGAAAAACTTTGCGCATTACCCTCGGTGACTATCCATCCCGCTCACAACAATTGCAACGCGTCCACGTCCACTCCGACACGAATCTCGCGCGGCATCGAAAGCTTCGCCAGCACGGCCCGCACCCCGCGGCTCATGCGCAATGCCGACGGTCCTTTCAACGGCAGATGGTAGCGATACTCGCCTTTCACCCGTGAAAGCGGCGCAGGCGAGGCCTCGCCAATGGTCACGTCCGCATCCAGAACCTCGCGCAGCCGCCGCGCCAGTGTTTGGGCTGTGAATTCCGCGCGCTCCGCGTGGTCGCCACGCACCGTGATCAGCACGAAGCGCAAATACGGCGGATGCCCGAACGCGCGGCGAAACTCCGACTCGTGCTCCCAGAATCCCGCAAAATCGTGATGCCGCGCATGCTGGATCGCCGGATGCGCCGGCGTGAACGTCTGCACCAGCACCTCACCCGCCGCCTCGCCACGGCCCGCGCGCCCCGCGACCTGCGTGAGCAATTGGAACGTCCGCTCGCCGGCGCGGAAATCCGCCATGTGCAGCCCGACATCCGCATTCACGATTCCAACGAGCGTCACATTCGGAAAATGCAGCCCCTTCGCGATCATTTGCGTGCCGACGAGAATATCAATCTTGCGTGCCTGGAAGCGGTCCAGCGTCTCGCGATAGCTGCCCTTGCGACTCATCGAGTCCGCATCCATGCGGGCAATTTTTGCCGTCGGGAAAACCTTCCGCACCGACTCCTCGACCTTTTGCGTTCCGAACCCCGCGTGCCGGATTCCCGGATCCTTGCAGGCCGGGCATTTGCGCGGCGCCGCCTCGGCATGACCGCACAAATGGCACCGAATCCGTTCGTCGTCGCGATGATAAGTGAGTGCGACGCTGCAATGCGGGCAGTGCTCCACATGGCCGCACGCCTGGCACAACAGCGCGGAGGAATAACCACGCCGATTCAAAAAAAGAATCGTCTGCTGCCCCTCGGCGAGCCGCCTCTCGATGGCTGCGCAAAGCAGCGCGGAGAGCACCTGCTGCTGACCCTTCTGCCGGTTTTGCAGTCGCAAATCCACCACGCGGATGAGCGGCATCCCGCGGTCATCAATGCGCAGCAGCATCTCGACGAGCCGGTATTTTCCGGTCTTCGCGTTGTAATAACTTTCGAGCGACGGCGTCGCACTGCCCAGCACGACGGCGCATTTTTCGAGCGCGCCCCGATAGACCGCAATGTCGCGCGCGTGGTAGCGCGGAGCCTCCTCCTGCTTGTAGGAATTCTCGTGCTCCTCATCCACGACGATGAGCCCGAGGTTCTCGAGCGGCGCAAAGACCGCACTGCGCGCCCCGATCACGATGCGCGCGCCGCCGGAGTGAATCTTGTGCCACTCGTCATGGCGCTCTCCCTCCGAAAGATGGCTGTGCAACACCGCGACGAGCGACTGGATGTCCGCAAACCGCGACTTGAACCGCTCGACCGTCTGCGGCGTGAGCGAAATTTCCGGCACGAGCACGAGCGCGGTTTTTCCCGCCTCGAGCGCGCGGCGCATGCCCTGCAGATACACCTCGGTCTTGCCGCTGCCGGTGACGCCGTGAAGAAGAATCGGTTTCGACCCGGCGGGATTTTCGATCGCCTCGAAAACCGCCTCGAGCGCCACCCGTTGCTCCTCATTGAGCACGAGATCGTGCGATGGCAGGAACTCGCCCTCCGGATCGCGCGCCACCCGCTGCATGCCGATGCGCACGATGCCCCGCTTTTCCAGAGCCTTCGCAGCGGGGCGCAACGAGATGAGTTCCGAGAGTTCGACCGGCTCCGTGGCATTCTCGAGCCGGCGGATCACGTCGAGCTGGCGCGGCGCGCGGCGCTCGATATCCGCGAGTTCGGCTTCGTCCGGCAGGCGCGTGAGTTCCACAAAAAGCTGCTCCTTGTGCGTCAGCTCGGCCTTGCGAATCACGACGGGCAGCACGGCGCGCATCGCAATTTCCTCCGGGCAGCAATAGTAGTCCGCCATCCATTGCGCGAGCCGCAGCAGCGAGGGACGCACCAGCGCATTGTCGGCGACCAGTTCGGCAAGGTCGCGCACGCCCTTCGCATCGGTTTCGTCGTGCACGGAAATCACCGTCGCCAGCACGACGCGCGTGCGCAGGGGAACGCGCACACGAGAGCCGGCGGCGACGCGATCCGCAAGTTCCGGGGGAATGCCGTAATCAAGCGGCTTGCCAGCCGATTGATCGAGCAGAACGCGCGCGTATGCAGCCATCGGCAACGTTTAACAGATTGCTCCTTGCGCACGAATCATGTTTGGCTGCGTTCAGGATGCAAATTCCGGTTCTTCTGTTGCGACGCACCCTCGTCATCGTGCCGATCATGGCCGTGCTCCTGCTGCTCGTTCATTGGCGCCCGTCGCGCCAGGTGCGACTCCATCAGGAGCATCTCTTCGAGGCGGTCGCGTCGCGCGATTGGAAGAAAGTCGGGAAATTCGTGGCATCCGACTATTCCGATCGCTGGCAACAGACCAGGGAGAAGGTCCTCGCGCACCTCCCGATCGCGTTCCGGGACTTTATCACCTGCACGATCGTCTCCACGGATGAATCGCTGCAGTGGCGCGACGGCGCGTGCCTTTCCAGCGCGCGCATCCGCGTGATTGGGAAGGGTGGTCCTATGTCGCAGATCGTCGTCGACACATTCGCGCGACTCACCGGACCGTTCACGCTCACGTGGAAGCGCCAGAGCTGGAAGCCATGGGACTGGGCGCTCGCGTCGGTGGATCAACCTCAACTCGACGTCCCGCCGGATTCCCAGTTCGAGGAAGCCCAGGGGCTTATTCCGTAATGATGTCCTTGTAGGTCTGCTGCGTCGGAATCATCGGCAGCACGTGCTCGGTGTAAGGAGTCATCACGTCGAGGACGTAGGTTTCCTTCGAGTCGAGCATGCGCTGGATGGCGCCCTTGAGATCTTTTTTGTGGATCACGCGCTCGCAGGTCACGCCGAAGCCTTTGCAGAGCTCGACGTAATCGGGATAGATGCGATCGCGATCACGCGGGTCGCCAAGGAAGGTGTGTCCGCGGTTGCTGCCGAAGAAACGATCCTCCCACTGCACCACCATGCCGAGATGCTGGTTGTTCAGGATGATCGCCTTCGCGGCGATGCCTTCCACATGCGTGGTGGCGAGTTCCTGCACGTTCATGAGGAACGAACCGTCGCCATCAATATCAATCACCTGCTTGTCCGGGCGGGCGACTTTCGCGCCCATCGCGGCGGGATATCCGTAGCCCATCGAGCCGAGGCCGGCCGAGGTGACGAGCGTGCGGGGTTCCGTGAAATCGTAATACTGCGCGGCCCACATCTGGTGCTGGCCCACGCCGGTGGTGATGATCGCCTCGCCCTTCGTCATTTCGCAGAGCGTCTTGATGACATACTGCGGCTGGATCACGTCGGGCGTGTCCTTGAACTTGAGCGGGAATTTTTTCTTCCACTCACTGATCTGCTTGTACCAAGCCGGGAAGCGCGTGAATTTCTTCGCGCGCTTGAAGCCGCCTTTTTCGAGAATTTGATTCGACCGGCGCAGCGCGTATTTCACCTCGCTGAGGATCGGCAGCTTGACCGTCTTGTTTTTGTTCAGTTCGGAGTTGTCGATGTCGATATGGACGATCGTGCCGTGCTCGCAGAATTTCTCGACCTTGCCGGTCACGCGATCATCGAATCGCACGCCGATGGCGAGCAGCAGGTCGGCTTCGTTCACCGCGTTGTTCGCGTAAACGGTGCCGTGCATGCCGAGCCACTTGAGCGACATTTCGTGCGTCTCCGGGAAGCCGCCGATGCCCATGAGCGTGGTCGCCACGGGAATCTGCGTGCGCTCGACGAACTCGAGCAATTCCTTGTGCGCGTCGCTGGTGATGATGCCGCCGCCGCAATAAATCATCGGCTGCTTCGCGCCCGCGATGAGGCCGATCATCTCGTGCAATGCAACGTCGTCGGCCTTGTAGTCGGTCTTGTAGCCGCGAAGATTGATCTCCTTCGGATAGACCGGCTGGGTCTCCGCCTGCTGAATGTTCTTCGGAATATCAATGAGCACCGGGCCGGGGCGGCCGGTCGTGGCAATGTGAAAGGCTTCCTTCACGATGCGCGGGATGTCGTTGATGTCCCACACAAGGTAGCTGTGCTTCACGATCGGCAGCGTGATGCCGAACATGTCGGTTTCCTGGAACGCGCCGCGGCCAATCATGGACTGCGGCACCTGGCCGGTGATCGCGACGAGCGGCGTGGAATCCATGTAGGCGTCGGCGATGCCGGTGACGAGGTTCGTCGCGCCGGGACCCGAGGTGCCCATGCAAACGCCGGCCTTGCCGGTCACGCGCGCATAGCCTTCCGCGGCGAACACTCCGCCCTGCTCATGACGCGGCAGGATGGTGCGGATTTTTTTCGAGCGCGTGAGCGACTGGTGAATCGGCATCGAGCAACCGCCGGGGTAGGCAAAAATCGTGTCCACGCCCTCGCGCTCCAGGCAGCTGACGAGAATATCCGCGCCGTTCATTTTCTTGCCGCGCTCGAGCGGGGCTTTGGCCGCAGAGCGGGCCCTGGCGGGGGTGCGTTTGGACGATTTGGTAGCCATAAGAGAACTGAATAGTATCTCTGAAGAGGCATCCATCAGCAAGCACAACCACAGGAAATTTGCAGTCCGCCCCTGTGTGGGGCTCGCCTAGTAGTTGCCGTTGAACAACTCGCCGCCGGTGACCGGGGCGCCCTGATCCACGGGCGGATCGGCATGCGACGCTGCCGGCGATGGTGGCGGGGGTTGCTCCACATTGGCGCAGCCGAGGGCGGCACAGGCGAACGCGGCGCAAAGAAGGAACGCTCGGAGGTTCATGCGCGGAAAGTTAGGCGGATTTTTTTCAAAGGGGAAGTCGCATCGACAACAGGCGGACGCATTGCTAGACGTTTGCCGCCATGGAACTACAGACCTTGTTCGAAAATAACAAGAAGTGGGCGGCGAAAATGAACGCCGAGGATCCCGGATTTTTCGCGACTCTCGCGCATCAGCAGCATCCGAAATACCTCTGGATCGGCTGCTCCGACAGTCGCGTGTCGGCGAACGAAATCATCGGCCTGCGACCCGGCGAGGTCTTCGTGCACCGCAACGTGGCCAATCTCGTGATGCACACCGACTTCAACTGCCTGTCGGTCGTCCAATACGCGGTCGAGGAACTCAAGGTGCGGCATATCATCATCACCGGTCACTACGGCTGCGGCGGCGTGAAAGCCGGCCTCGCGAACCGCCACAACATGGGACTCATAGACAACTGGCTGCACGGGGTGGGCGTGCTCGCGAAGAAACATCGCGCCTTCCTCGAAGCCGCGCGCAACGAGCGGGATCAAATCGACCGCCTCTGCGAGCTCAATGTCCTCGAGCAGGTCCGCGTGCTCTGCGAAAACTCGCTCCTCCGTCATGCCTGGTCGCGTGGGCAGGTCCTCAGCGTGCACGGTTGCGTCTATGGCCTGCACGACGGGATCCTGCACGACCTGGGAGTCACGATCACGTCCCGCGACGAGGTCGAGAGAAAATGCGAGGACGCGCTCAGGGCGCTCATCGAGCGTTTCAAATAGCGAGCGCGACGAGCGCGGCGCACAATTCCGCCTTGTCGCCGAAATGCCGCACGCGGCCCTCGCGGTCGAGCAGCCCGAAGCCTTCGCCATACGCCGCACCGTTCACCACGCAGAACCCGGTGCCACAATCCTCGAGCTGGTGCGCGCCCGCATGCAGGGCGTCGGCAAGAGTGCCATTGAGTTCGTATTTCCAGCCCACGATGCGGGCGCCCGGAAACATCGCTGACAACTCCGGCAGCAGCTTGCGCGCCGGCTTCAGCACGAGATTCAATTCCCCGGCACGGCTCGGAATCTTTGCCGCGGAAAGAATTTCGCCGTATTCGTCACGCACGCTCGCGACTTCGTAGTCGCACAATGCCGCCGCGTGGAAGACAGCCGCCGCGTCGCCAGTCGCTGCGATTTTTTCGGCAAGGTCGTCGTTCGTGGAAAATCGAATCACATCCACGCCTTCATGCGCGGTGAGTTGCGTGGTCGCGGCTTCGCCCTTGAGGCAAATAACCTCGCGACCCGACGCCGCAAACGCATTCGCGAGCAACACACCGAGCTCGCCCGTCGAGAAATTCGTGATGCGGCGCACCTCGTCAATCGGTGCAATGGCCGGCCCGCATGTAATGACAACGCGCATCAATCAATTCTTCGGTTTGGATTTCACGGGCACCGGCACGAGGATGCGATCCTTGCCTTCCGACGTCCGTCCCGCCGGGAACACAAATCCGTTCGTATCCGTCTTCGAAAGGAAGATGTGGATTTGATACTGCCAGTCGCCGTTGAGCGTGAATTGCCGTCCGCCCTGGTCGAAAACCGGCGCGCCACTTTCCTTGCGCTCGGTCGTGGACACATCGAACGACGGCCACGCGAGAATTTTGCCGATGATCTTGATGAACGACTCGCGCGTCGCGGCGTCGGTGTCCTTGAAATTAAAACAATGCGCGAAGCCCGCACCGTCGCGCGTTTTCAACGCGGCATTGACGTCGAACAGCAAATCCTCGCGCGTCGATGCCCATGCCATGGCGCATGATGCCAGCGCCAGAACCAAAGCCGTGACGCGCGCGATCATCGCGGCTTCACGTGCGGGAAAAACAGCACGTCGCGGATGGACTCCGCGCCGGTGAGCATCATCACCAGCCGGTCAATGCCGATGCCGATGCCGCCCGCGGGCGGCATGCCGTATTCGAGAGCCTCAATGAAGTCGTGATCAATCTTCTGCGTCTCGCCGCCGCTCTGCTCCTCGAGCCGCTGGCGCTGGACGATCGGGTCGTTCAACTCGGAATAACCGGGCGAGATTTCCTGGCCGTTGATCACGAGTTCGTAAACATCCACGACCGACGGATCGTCCGCATTCTGCTTCGCGAGCGGCACGAGTTCCTTCGGGCAATGCGTGACGTAGAGCGGATCCATCGTCTTTTCCTCGACGAGTTTTTCGAAGACGTGCTGCGTGACCTCGAAGTCCGCGACGCACTGCGAAACCTCGAGTCCGATTTCGGCGCACTTCGCGCGGCGTTGTTCCGATGTGAGCGAATACCAGCCGGGCATCGCGCCCTCGATCAAGTCGGCGTAGCGCGCGCGCCTCCACGGACGCGCGAGATTGATCGTCTTCGTCACGTTGCCATCCGCGTCCTTGTGCTCGATCAACAATCCGCCGCAGACCGTCTCCGCGAGATGGCAGATCATTTCCTCGACCATGTCCGCCATTTTTTCGAAATCCGCGTAGGCCCAATACGCCTCGAGCATCGTGAACTCCGGATTGTGCCGGCGCGAGATGCCTTCGTTGCGGAAGTTGCGGTTCAATTCGAAAATTTTCGGAAAGCCGCCGACGAGCAGGCGCTTCAAATAAAGCTCCGGCGCGATGCGCAGGAAAAGATCCATGCCGAGCGCGTTGTGGTGCGTCTTGAACGGCTCCGCCGCGGCGCCGCCGGCCACGGTCTGCATCATCGGCGTCTCGACCTCGATGAATCCACGGTCCTCGAGGAAACGCCGTATCGCACGCACGATCGCGATGCGCTTGTGAAAAACTTCGCGCGAGTCGGAATTTGCGATGAGGTCGAGGTAGCGCTGGCGGTATTTGATCTCGGTGTCCTGCACGCCGTGCCATTTGTCAGGCAGCGGCTTGAGCGACTTGCCGAGCACTTCGAACGTCTTCACGCGAATCGTATTCTCGCCGGTTTTCGTGACGAATCCCTCGCCCTCGACGCCGATGAAATCGCCCATGTCGAGATTCTTGAAAATGGCGAACAGCTCGTCGCCGATTTCCTTCGCATGGATGAAAATTTGCATTCGTCCTGTCGCGTCGGACAAATCCAGGAACTGGCTCTTGCCCATGTCGCGATGCGCGGTGATACGGCCCGCGGCACGCAGCGGAGCGCCTTCGGCGAATTTCGCGCGCACGTCGGCGATGGTGCCGTCCGTTTCAAAGGCGCGTCCAAATGGCGCGACTCCGGCCGCGACGAGCGCGTCGAGTTTCTGGCGGCGAATGGCGAGTAGTTCGGAGAGTGAAGTCTGTTCCATCGTAAAGAGTGGGCCGGCGGCCCGTCCCGCGTCGCGGGGAATGCCGGTTATACGCAGTCCAGCCATGCCGCGCAATGAATTGACCGCGCCCGGCCGGGCGGGCTTCGTCCGCTCTTGCGTGGGAGGCTGTCCTGAAGATAAATGCGTTTCCACTCATCCCTCCCGTGCAGGTCCCTTATTCGAAAATTCTTCCGGTTATCGCCCTCGTCCTCCTCGGTGCGGGCTGCGCCACCACCTCACACAAGCCGCAGGATCCGCTCACCGCGGCCAGATCATCGCTCCGCCAGGCGGAGAAGAAGGATTCCGTCGGGCTCTATCTCACCGCGGCGCAGCAGGCGCTCGCCGTCGCTGTCAACGAGGCGCAACCCGCCGCCACCCGCGACCAGGCCACACGCATTTACGACAGCGCCGTCGCGGAGTGCGCCGCCGCGCTCGGCACCCAAAAAGTCATGTCCGTCGTCAGTTGCAGCGGCACCAGCTACGTCGTTTCGTTCGATCCGCCGCCAAAAATCGACCACCTCGTCGTCTCCGACAAAATCGAGCGGAAGCACATGAAGCAGGACGTCCGGCGCGCCGGCTTCGGCGGCACGCTCGTCGGCTTGTTGGATGGCCCTGCAACCACCGGTCCGAACCGGCCGCCGAAAGGCTACTCCGTGCCGTGGACGGCCGTCGCGGAATTCGGCAAGACCGCCGGTGACAGGACCCCCGTCACGATTCGCTTTATCAATCCCCGCGAGCACGATTCCGTGCGGCTCGCCGGCGCGGACCGCCCCCTGGCGGCAGACTTCACCGCGCAGCTCGCCATTTACCCGCGCGTCAATGAGCTCATTTTCGGGGCGCTCTCGATGCTTCGCTCCGACCGCTCGATCAGCAGGTCCGGTCTGCTTTTTTGCGAACCCTACGATCCTGACAGGATTCCCGTGATCTTCGTGCACGGCCTCATGTCGTCTCCGCACGCATGGCTGCAGGTCGCCAACCAGCTCAACGCCGATCCCGACTTCCGCCGACGCTACCAGGTGTGGTGGTATTTCTATCCCACCGGCGCGCCGATCGCGGGAAACGCCATGATGTTCCGCGAGGCGCTCACCGAGGTGGCGAAGCGCTATCCGCTCCGGCACAAGCTCGTGATCGTCGGCCACAGCATGGGCGGCATCCTCACGCGCATGCAGGTCACGAACTCCGGCCGCGAAGTGTGGAACGCGATCTTCCGCGACAACGCCGACAAGGTCTATGCGCAGGTTCCCGCCGACTCGATTATCAAGCGCGCACTCATCTGGAAGGCGAACCCCAACGTCTCGCGCGTCGTTTTCATCGCCACGCCTCATCTCGGCAGCCGCCTCGCGAACCTCCGCGCCGCGGGCTTCGCCGCATCGCTCATCCGCATGCCCATCACGCTCTCGAATACCTTCAACAGCCAGATCGCCAAGGTCCTGCCCCTCATTGATCCCTCGCTGCGCCGTCTGCCCACGAGCATTCGCGGACTCTCGCCGGACAACCGCCTCCTCGTCGCCGTGGACAAATTGAAGCTCACGGTCCCGTGCAACTCGATCATCGGCAATCGCGGCCGCAACGACCAGCCGCTCGCGGACAGTTCCGACGGCGTCGTCTCCTACTGGAGCTCGCACCTGAAGCAGGCCGAGTCGGAAATCATCGTGCCCACCGGCCACGACGCCTTCAACAACCCCGCCTCCATCGTCGAGCTCGAGCGCATCTTCGCTCAGTGAAGACATCAAATCCTCCCATTCGCTCAGCGATGAACGGATTGTTACATCGCTAGTGGAGATAAGTGCCGTCGGTCCGAAGAATGGAATACTTTCCACCTGCATCAGAGCTTTCGACCAGCTTCCAATGGGGTATCTGGCGGCAACGGTGCAGGGCAAAATCCACGTAAATCCGATAAGCGGCATTTGTTTCATAGGAGCCCCCCTTCGAGCGGATGACGAACTTCTCAATGGCGGGCAGGAATGCGGCGTCGCCGATCGTTCCCATGGCCGCCAGCACGTGGCTGGCCTCGTTTCCCCAGCCATCTCCCGCGGTCGCAAGGCGCGCGTTCAAAAAATCCACGGTTCGAGACGGCGACACGGAATACATCGCATCTGCAAAGGCGGCGGATGTGGATTCCACGGCTTCCTCGGACATCCATTGCTCAAAAATATCCCGCCACGCATCCCAGGTATCGGCGCCTTTCGTCCGGGCCAATTTCGCCGCACGCCGCATCAACACATCGGTCGGGCTATCGGACGGCGATGAGGGGCGGTTGTAATAATCGTCGGATCGGTTGCCCAATAACTTTCCCGGATGGACAATCGGCAGATGAGTCTTCTGATCACGAGCCAGATCGGGGTATGGACCCGCAAGCAGACGATCCACCGCCTCCACTGCGCCCGGCGACGGACGGTCGTTGAGAACTTCAAGAAGATCGTGCAAAAAACCGAAGCGATCCCTGGCCATGATGGCGAGGAAACACAATTGGTCCACGCGCGGTTGTTTGCGGCTCAGGAGAGTGCGAATTTCCTGATCCGTCAGATCCTCCGCGAGATCGTTGATGGGCAATTTAAGATGTCGCTCATCAATTTGGTAGGTATACCCACGCGGCTTTTGCATCGCGAGGACGCGGTCGTATTGCTCAAAACATCGGTTGTAGAGAATCTCCGTGATCGCTTCCTCGGCAACTTGATCATTCCGATCGTCAAGAGCCGAAGCCACGGCGTTCCAGGCTTCAGGCTTCCCGGAAGCCGCGAGCGATTTCAATGCCTGCAATCTGACACCCGGATCCTCATTCCGCAGACTGGCGGTGAGAATATCACGAGAGTTCAGCAATTCGAGTTGCCCGTTGCCCTGCCTGGTTGCTTCCAGAACCGTCCGCCAATCATGCTCGGAGTTCGCCAGCGCCAATCCGCGCAAAAGAATGCTCAATGGCTCGTTCGGCAAAAAATCCGCTTCCATGGGTGAATGCATGGGCCGATCCACGCGCTTTTCACCCGGCACAAAGGGATACAGACGATCAATCAATTCATATGTTTGCTGCCCGAGTTCGCGATTCGGCAGGCGGCGAAAGGTCACATAGAGCTGCTGCACAAGCGCAAGCCGCAACTCGTAATCCTGGCTGCCACCATAGGAACCACAGCCCACGACACCGCCGCCGTAACGACAAAAACCCGTGCGAACGATTTGATGCGCGCAGGCTTTTCCAAAAATTTCCCCATAGGTATCCGCGCCAATCGTCGGGAGTGACGATCCGAAAATAGCGGGACTCATGAGATCCACACGGGCGGAATCAAGCCACTCGCGGTGATAATAGGGAATCGCGAAGAAGGATTTGTCCACGCCGGATACCCGCTGCAAACAACGCACGCAAACCCCGCTGTAGTGCTCGCTGACGGCAAAAAATGGCCACACGAAAATCAGCACCACTATCCCGGCAATAATACAAATTATCCGTTTCACGTGGGGGGAAACCTATTTCAGGCTCCATCTGCTGCGGGACAAAGTCAATCCATGCGCGCTCTTTCACGCAATGCGACTGCAGGGCGAAATTTACTTCGTCACGACGATCCTGATCAATACGGACTTATTTCCCGCGGCATCGGTGGCGCGGAGCGTGACGAGGTTGCGACCGGGATAGAGCTTGATACGGAATGTGTAGGTGGCATTCGCCGCGATCTTGAGCGTTTTGGACAACTTCCGGATTTTGGCCGTCACCTGAATGGGCCCAACCCCTGTGGATTTGCCCTTCACCAAAAGCACCTTGCCACCCGAGAGGAGGCTCTTCTTCAAAATGAGAATCTTCGGTGAGACCGACTTCGTTGGCGTCGGCGTGGGGGTGGCGGTTGATGTCGGGGTTGGCGTAGGAACCGGGGTCGGCGTCGGCGTTGGTGTGACACCGACGGGCAGCACGGTGAGCGTGAAGCTGAGAGTCGCGACCTCGCTCAATGAATTGTATCGCTCGATGACGACATTGTAATCGCCCGCAGCGGCTGTAACCGTGCCGCTCAACAGCCCGTCCGGCGAGATCGTGAGTCCTGTCGGAGTCTGGCTCGAGGCGCCGAAACGATACAACGCCGGTTGATTGAAAAATCCGGAGCGGAGGTTGCTCGCGAAGGTCGCGTTCGTCGTGGTATTTCCCTCGCCGGGGGTCACGCCAACTACGCTCGGGCTGCCGGCGACGGACGAGGAATTGATCCGCCATCCGCCGGTTGTTGCCGCCGCCGCCTCGGTGTCGCCGGTGAACGCCGCCGCCTTGCCGCTGCCCACCGCACCGATGTTCGGCGTGATCGTCGCATTCGTTCCGTAGGAAATTTGATGGACCACCGTGCCCGTCGAATCCTTGAGCACCAGCGCGTCGCCGTTGTTTCCCAGCGCGGGCCACGTGCCCGAGAAATACGTCGCGTTGTTCGAAGCCAGCACCATTTTTCCGTCGGAGGCATCGATGTCGTCAGCAGAAAGCTGCGCGTCCTTCGAGCCGCCCGTGTAAATGACGATGCGCGTGCCGGCGGGGATGTTGTCCCACAACGCCGAGTCCGCAAACGTCACGACCGAAGTGTCCAGCGTCGCGTCGTCGAACTTCCATTTGCGAAAACTTCCGGCCTGCAGCGTGAGAATTTCCACCCACTCCGAGGTTCCGCTGCCCTGGCTGAATTCGTTGATGATCGCGGCGCGCGCGAACGACGCCGTCGTGCCGCGCAGCACGAGATCGCTCGCGTAGGAATACGAAGTGCCCGTCGTCACGCTGCCCGCCGGACGGCTCACCACCATCACGCTCGCGGTCGTGAACAGCGTGCCCGTGTTCACGCCGTCGCTCGGCGTGATGACGCAGCGCCAGTCCCTGCCGGTGTTCGATGCGGATGCCGCGACGGTCGCGCTGGTCTGGCCGGCGGCGTCTGTAAAATTCACTCCGTCCGTGCTCGTCTGCCATTGGTAGCCGAGCGTGACGGCGGTGCCCTCGGGATCGGAGGCCACGACTCCGATCAACGACAACGCCTCGTCGCCGAAGGCCTGCGACGCCGGCGAGACGTTTGCCGCGGTGATCGTCGGCGGTAGATTCGCGACCGTGATTGCAACGGTTCCGGAATTTCCCACCGCACCCTCGCTGTCCGTCGCGCGCGCGCTGAGCGTGTAATTGCCGGCGGCGGGCGGCGTCCAGTTGAACGTGTAAGGCGCGCCGGTGACCGTTCCGACCACCGAACCATTGGAAAGAAATTCCACCTTCGTGACCACGCCCGCTGTTCCGCCCAAAGTCAGGTCACTCGCCGTGGCGGTGAGATTGATCGAGGCGCCGATGCTGTAGCTGCCTTGATCCTGGGGTGAGGTCATCTGCACGACCGGCGCCGGGTTCGTCGCCGCGGCGGTCGTGCCGAAGACCGTGAGTTCCGCAGCCGTGAGCGTGCCGCCGGTGGAATTGTTGGAGCTGCTCAGGTCCGCGATTTTCAACGTCCACGTGCCGGCGGAATTTTCTCCCCAGTCGTGCACGGTCATGAATGTCCAGTCGGCGTAATTATCGCCGGAATCGGAATGCACCTCGGCAAGTTTGCTGGCCACGCCGCTGGGCGAAGTGAGCGTGATCGCAAGATTTCCGCGCGCGGTGTGGTTGATGTTCATTCGAACGGTGACCTGCTCGACGCGAATGTTCGATGCGCTGAGATTGAAAGTGCGTGTGATGCCAGTCGTGTTGTTGTTCGGAATGGCCACGCTCAATCCCGATTGGGTGGAAATGGCCGAGGTCTGGGCGCCGAGATTCGTCCAGGATGGCGCGGCCGCAACCGCGGCGGCTGCGTCAATGAGGCCTGCGCCGAACTTGTGGTTGAAATGGAAGCCGCCGGAATTCGTTGTCCAGTCGGTGTCGGTGGGATTCACCTTCACCGCAGTCTTGATGAGGATTTCCTGCACGTCGCGCCAGCCGAGATTGGGATTGGCCTTGAGCACAAGCGCGACGACGCCTGCCGCAGTAGGCGTGGCCGAGGATGTGCCGCCGAAATCCGTGGCGTAATTTCCCGCCGCGCCGGCGGCGGTGTTGTAGCCGTTGGTGCCGGTGCGATCTATGGTCGTGATGTCCAGCTCGCCCGCGGTGCTGTCGCCATTCGAGGGAGCGACGACCACGAGATTCGCGCCGGATTCGCTGTAGTAGGATTGCGTGCGCTTGTTCGAAATCGCACCGATCGCAATCGTGTAGATCGAGTTCGCGTAGCCGTCGTAGTTCGAGTTGTCGCCGACGTCGCCGCCGTTGCCGCCCGCCCAAAGGAAAATCGCTCCAAGTCCGCCGCGGCCGGATGTAGCCGCTGTCTGCAATGCCGCCTTCGTGAGCGAACCCGGCCCCTCCAGCGTCTGGCCATCGTCATTCGGCCCCCAGCTGTTGGACTTGATCTGGATGATGTTGTTGTCCCAGGCCATCGCCTCGGATTCCTCCTGGTCGCCCTCGGAGGCGGCGATCAACCGCAGGCTCACCACCTTCGATTCCGGCGCACTGCCGCACACGCCGAGCGAGTTATTGCCGATGGCGGCCACGTTGCCGGCGCAGCTCGTGCCGTGGTTGTTGTCGTCGCCGGAGACGGGATTCGGATCGTCCGGCGTCGCGTCGTTCCAGTCGTGATCAATGTCGGTGCGCACATTTGTCGCGAGATCGGGATGTGTTGTCTCGAGTCCGTCGTCCACCACACCGACGACAATTCCCGCGCCGCGATTTCCGCTGCCGGGATAATTCCAGATCGTTTCCGCATGAATGTCGGTGCCGGCCACGCCGCCGCTCTGGCCCGTATTTTTCAAGTGCCACTGGCTGTTGATGAGCGTGTCGTTCGGCATCGTGCGCCGCGATTGCTGGTGCGCAAGCAGCACATCCGCGTGCTTCACCCCGCCAAGCGCACGCACCTTCCCGATGGCATCCAGCGCGGCAAAACTATCCGGCATCCGCACCACAATGAAGCCCGGCGCGTAATCGGGCCGCGTCAACTCGACAGCGCCGGGAATCACTTCCGCCAGATCCTCGCCCTCTTTCAACTCCATACGAATCTTCGGCGTAACGAGACGCCGGGTCTGCGCGCTGCGAACCACGCCATCCTCGTAGACCACGGGAAAGATTTCATCGGAGCCCTGCCGACGCAGATCGCTCCATGCCTGGCGCAGTGCCGCCACGCTCGATTGTGGTTGAAGCGGGATGCTTTGCTCGACGCCGGCGGGAGACTTCCGCACGAGTTCGTCCATGGCGATGGAAAACGACCGATCCAAGCCGGAGTCCGCGACGACCAGTTTCTGCGAGGCGGAAACAGCCGTGGTGCCGGCACTTGTGGAGGGCGAGGACGTGTTCGTGGGTTTTGTCGGAGTGGTCGCGGACGATACGTTCGCCGGTTGCGACGCACCGGACTGCTGCGATTGCCGCGGATCCGTCTGCGATTTCGAGACAACCTGCGCGGGGCGCTCCGTTCGCCAAAAATACGCGCCGACCAAAAAAACGAGGACAGCCAGCACCAGTCCCGCGACAAGCCATTTTCGGAGCCTCATCGGGACACATGCGCGAGCTGCGCTTCTCCCCGGAAACTTCCACCCGGGCTATTGGGACTTAATTTGAACACAACCTCTGCGGGTGAGCGCACCAAACTAGCACATCACGTGCCTTTTCGCTGAATTGCAAACAGGTGACTGCTCGCATCCAGGGGGGAACTTACGAGGCTGCCGCGCGGAACGGGGCGACTGGCGAATTATTTCGCAAGAGCCGCAAATTGGCTCCCGCCTCTGCGAAAGTGTTTCCCGTCTTTCGGACGATTCGCGCTCCGCGCGAATGGGCAGTCCTCCGTTATTTGCCGTCAGCGAGAGCCGCAAATTGGTCGCCACCGCGACCTCTGCAAAAGTCTTTCCCGATCAACGATTCGCGCTGACGCGCGAACGGGCAGTCCTCCGTCATTTTCCGCCGGCGAGGGCGGAAAATTCCTCCGGGAATTTATCCAGGAAGCTTTGCGTGGGCCACGCGCAGGCCTCGCCGAATGCGCAGACCGTGCGGCCCGCGATGTTGTCGGCGACGTTTTTGAGCGTCGCAGGATCGCTCGCCGCGCCGTGGCCGGCCATCATGCGCGTTGTCATTTTCGACATCCACAGGCTGCCCTCGCGGCACGGCGTGCACTGGCCGCAGCTCTCGTGCGCGTAAAATTGATTCAGGTTGTTGAGCGCCCAGACCATGTCGCGGCTGTCGTCCATCACGATCACGCCGCCGCTGCCGACCATCGTGCCGACTGCGGCGAGACTGCCGGCGTCCATCACGACATCGAGCATCGGGACTTCCTTCTCGAC